>CAIUQV010000623.1 GCA_903901375.1 uncultured Ignavibacteriota bacterium | reverse complement strand
ATGACCTGAAAGAACTCAATGCCAGCAAAGATAAGTTCTTCTCCATCGTTGCTCATGACCTTAAGAATCCTTTCCAGGGACTGCTCGGTTTCTCTGATTTCCTTCATAATGATTATAATTCTCTGACGGAAGCAGAGAAAATTGAATACATTGGTTATATCAGAACTTCTTCTAAGATTGCTTACAATCTTCTCGATAATCTTCTCCAGTGGTCAAGACTTCAAACAGGAAGGATTGAAGTTCTCCCTTCCAGACTTAATTTATATACAGAACTCAAATCAGTTTTAGGTCTGTTTGCATCTAATGCTGTCAGAAAAAAGATTAATGTTATAAACAATATCGATTCCGGTCTTTATGTTACTGCCGATAGTAATATGCTGAATTCTGTCCTCCAGAACCTTGTTTCAAATGCAATAAAATTTACAGGACAGAACGGGGAAATAAAAGTTAATGCTGATGTTAAAGATAATTTTGTTTATATAAAGATTTCCGATAATGGCATCGGTATTAGCAAAGAAGAAATTAATAAACTGTTCAAAATTGATAATCATGTTTCCGGTATCGGAACGATGCAGGAAACTGGAACAGGTCTTGGGCTTATTCTATGTAAAGAAATGGTTGAACTTAACGGAGGTACTATTTTTGCTGAAAGTGAAAAGGGGAGTGGAAGCACATTTACTTTCACCGTACCTCTTTCTTAATTGACAATTTTCGACCTCCCAAAATACTTAAGAGCAATTCACTTAATACACTAATCTTTATTATATATTATTCTCATCATTAAAATTAATTCTGGATTTTCAACTGGATTAAAAAATTGAGCTGCTCTCAGGAATAGGGTATGTTGCTTTACGAGCAGCTCTCGAGTATGGTAATTTATATATCTTATTTTAAAAAGCCCTACTTAACCAAACATTAACTGTTTGCCCCTTGGTCTTTCGGGCGAGGAGGTTCCGAACAATTTTGGGATTATCCAGAACTGATCACTATGAAAAAAACAATCTGAACCAATTTATACATACCTCGTTTTTTTGTCCGAAACGAGGTATGTGAGGAGAACATTATGAAAAACAATCTTTCTTTTTCAAAGGGACAAATCGTTTGTCCCTTTAAAGGAGAAACATAATGTAATCTTTATCTGATTACCTATAGCTTCAAAGAACTTCTATAAAAATCTAATACAAAATTATTAAGATTTGTATACTTTCACAATTAAAAATATACATTCTAAGAAAAACAGCGATAAACGAAATATTGAAGAGATAAGCGGCTAATAATTATTGCAATTTAGAAAGCCTGCTGTTTATACCGCAGGCTTTCTAAAAATTATATCAGTATTACGAAGGATATCTATCCGTTGCCTGCAATGCTTTCACTGCCGCTTAATAGCGACTGCAGGTTGATTGTTGAGACTTTTGTTTTTGTTGCCAGGGCAACATAATTTCTGGCAAGATTATCTTTGCCCGCACCGAGTATCGAACTTACTAATCCAAGTGATTCTGCAAGTTTTGCCGGTTTAATGTTCTTAAAGATTATCTGCCAGATATTTTCCTCTAATGAATTTATTGCCGTCTGTACTTCGTGTAAATCGTATCCGCTCGCATACCTCTCCTTCGCAATCTTTTCTGTATATTGAAGCATTGGTATTAGCTCTTTCTTCTTTGCACATTCTATAACTTTTTTGTAAAGGTTGATAAGTTTCTGCCTGGTCATTGTAGCACCGGACTTTGTATATCCTTTTAGTTTAACATCGCTTATTTGCGAACAGGATTTATCGACTACTGTGTCTATGTTTTTTTCGAGAAGTGTTAAAATATCCATAACTTTGTCTTAAGTTTTACGTTTAATAAACAGGAAAATTAATCTGTATTGAATAACTCTTCAAAATTAGTTAAGATATACGGAGCTTTCAAGGTTAAATTAAATTCATGATTGATGGATACAATATTTCTGGTGCTTAGTCTGTTCCTCCCGAGAACAATTCTCATAGTTTATTTTCTTCTTCATCAGATTCCGGCTAATAACATGCCGTTTATAGGTGATGCATTGCTTACTGTATTTTTGCCAAGAGTTCTGGTTCTTATTTATGTTGCAGATAACCTCGGAACTTCAAGTCCCTGGTTCTGGATACATCTTGTAGTCGCAGTTTTTGTCTATATGGGATTCGGAAAATACGGCAGAAAGAAAATACGCAATAAAGGAAACTAAAAATTATTGTAATCCAGGCGCGGTCTTGCTTTTACTGATAAGGATTCCTTCAGGAAATAATCTTTATCCTTAGACATTTTATACTTGTAGTACGCTGTGATTCCTATCATTGCGGCGTTATCGGTTGTAAATATAAAATCAGGTATGTGTATTCTGTATCCATTACCTTCTATGGATTTGAACATTTTCTTAAGGTAAGTATTTGCAGAAACCCCACCCGATATAGCGATATCTTTTACACCGAATTCTTTTGCAGCTTTTTTAACTTTGTTGTACAGTGTTTTTACTGCTGCATGCTGAAAAGATGCCGATATGTCACTTATAAGTTTCTCATTCTTCAATGTACTGAAATTGCTGTCCCTGAGATAATATAATACCGAAGTCTTGATTCCCGAAAATGAAAAATCATATTTCGCATTTTTTATAATTGCCACAGGAAATTTATGAAATTCAGGGTTCCCGTCTTTCGCATATTTGTCTATCAATGGTCCTCCGGGATATCCAAGTCCCATCATCTTAGCAACTTTGTCGAATGCCTCACCGACCGCATCGTCTATAGTTGTACCCAGTATTTTATGCTTAAAGAAATCCTCAACTAATACTAATAAAGTATGACCTCCCGAAACTATTAACGAAATAAAAGGGAATTCAGGTTTCGTTTCATTTATAAACGGTGAATACAGATGTGCATGTATATGATTTACCGGTACAAAAGGTTTACCCGTTGCTGCCGAAAGAGATTTTGCATAATTTAATCCTATTAATATCGCTCCAATTAACCCCGGCTCCGATGTTGCTGCTATTAAATCAATATCACCCATCTCAAGACTGGCTTTCTTCAGTGATGCTTCAGTCATATCGGTTATCCTTCGCAGATGTTCTCTTGATGCTATTTCAGGAACAACTCCGCCAAAACTCTTATGGTATTCCTGTGATAGTATAACGTTCGATAATACCTTGTCATTCTGAAGAACCGCCGCCGAAGTCTCATCACATGAAGATTCAAACGCAAGAATATTTAATTTATCTTTTTCCAAATATTGTTCGTATTAACATTGAAGATTTACTTAATGTAAATTAATTTGATTATATGAATTATAAAACGTTAAAAATTATACTGATATTATTTTGTGCTAATAGCTTTGCTTTTTCACAGTCTAAATTACTGATACCGATGGAATCCTCAGGTCAGTCTAATCATCTTAAAGCTTATGGAATTGCTTACAGGCATCTTCTTGAAGGAAAAGAACTTGACTGGCTTCTAAACTATCGCGGCGGCTCTTTTATGTTCGATTATTCCTCTAAACTTGTTGATGAATGCAAATCAAAAGATGTGACATTCGAACTTCTTGACGGTACTGAATCCGCAAGGGTCTATGCCGACGTTAAAGATGAAAATAATAATATGGACCTCGTTAGACTTGAAAAGGTTGCTAAGATTGCTGTTTATGTTCCTCCAAATGCTCTGCCCTGGGATGACGCTGTTCAGCTTGTTCTCGATTATGCTGAAATTCCTTATCAGAAAATGTGGGATGAAGAAGTTCTTACGGGTAAACTTAAAGGTGTCGACTGGATTCATCTGCATCACGAGGATTTTACTGGTCAGTATGGAAAGTTCTTTGCTAATTATGGTGCCTCTGCGTGGTACATTACACAGAAAGCTGTTAACGAAGAAATGGCAAAGAAAATGGGTTTCAGTAAAGTATCAAAATTAAAACTTGCTGTAGTTCAGAAACTGAAAGAGTATATATCAAACGGCGGATTCCTGTTCACAATGTGCAGTGCTACTGATACTTATGATATTGCTCTCGCTTGCAGTAATACTGATATTTGCGATGTTATGTACGATGGCGACCCTTTCGATCCCGACGCCAACAGTAAGCTTGATTACTCTGAGTGCCTTGCTCTTGAAAATTTTAAGATTGAATTAAATCCTTATGTCTACAAATATTCGACAATCGATATAACGCAGGATTTATTGTCGATAGGGAAGTATAATGATTATTTTAAACTGATAGATTTTTCTGCTAAACTTGACCCGGTTCCGAGTATGCTAACTCAGTGCCATACTGCTCTTATATCAGGCTTTATGGGGCAAACCAGCGGATTCAGGAAGGAATTTCTTAAAAGCAGTGTTGTCATTATGGGGATGAATGAAGGATTGCCGCTAGTTAAATATATTCATGGTAATTATGGTAAAGGTACTTTCACATTTTTCGGAGGTCATGACCCGGAAGATTATGCACATCTTGTCGGTGCACCGGCGACTGATTTAAACTTGCATCCGAATTCTCCGGGATACAGACTAATTCTTAATAACATTCTGTTTCCAGCTGCTAAAAAGAAAAAACTGAAGACATGAGAAAACTTATTCTGTTTTTATTCTTATTGTTGTTTTATTCCTGTGGAACAAAAACAAATGTTGAGATTAAGACTATTCAGGATGATCTTGGAAAGAGTTTCAGGTTTTCTGAAATACCTCAAAGGGTTGTTTCCTTGGCTCCAAGCATTACCGAATCTTTATATTTCATTCATGCCGATAAGTTTCTTGTGGGGGTTACAAAATACTGTGACTATCCTCAGGATGCAAAAAGTAAGACTATCGTTGGTGGTATGCTGGACCCTAATCTCGAAATTATTGCAAAACTTAACCCGGATTTGATTTTACTTACTATCGAAGGTAATTCTCAAGTGACTTATAAATCTCTTGTTGACCTTGGCTATAATGTGTTTGTACTCAATCCAAGAAGCGTTGACGGAGTAGCTTCTACACTCGATAAATTGAATCAGATTTTCAGAACTGATGTTAATAGTGCTATTACTAATGCTTTCAAGGATGATATAAATAAGTATTCTGTAAAATCTGAAAAGAAAACTTATGCAGGTTTTCTATCTGTAAAACCTTTGATTTCCTTCAATGAAACTACATTCCTGAACGATGTATTTTTAAAGTCAGGTTTTCGTAATTCTTATGCAGAAGAAAAACTCGATTATCCCTCAATAATGGAAGAAGATTTGTTCCTGAAAGATCCATACTATCTCTTTGTCTTTTCAGATACTACAGCACAAAGCAGAAAATTGATAACATCAGAAGTTGAACTTAAATTTGGTAAGTTGAAATCTGTTTCTCAAAAAAGGTTTTTTGTATTGGATGAAAATATATTTACTAGACCAGGTCCCAGGATTATAAATGCACTTAAATATCTTTCTGCTTTTAAAGATGATTAAGTCGTAGCTTTATTTACTGTTTGCTCATTCATTCTTATAAACTTAAGATAGTTCTCTTTAAAAGAACTATAGTTTGAATAATTTGAATTGTCATATGTATAATCGGAACCGGTGTTTTTGGAAAAGTAATTGGACAATGAAACATAGAATTTATGTATGAGAGTCTCTATTTCATTCACACTTTTTTCATTTGCTTCTATTTCCGCTGAATTCATTTCCTTTAATAAATCCAGATTCTTGTTGATCTGAATTTCTATATCGGATTTTGATAAATTATAAAATTCTGTTAACATTAACTTTGTTATGTTCAATTTGTCCACCCTATACCCCTATAGTTTAATTTGATATTCAATTTACAATTACTATGCCATTTTTGATTATTCGAATTCTATGCTTTAAATGCAGTTTTATGTTATATAGAACATAGTTTGATGACTTTCAAAATTAATACATTTGCATTCTTTTTATTAT
>CAIUQV010000622.1 GCA_903901375.1 uncultured Ignavibacteriota bacterium | reverse complement strand
TCCGGAGTGTATTTTTATAAGATTGAAACCGGTGAATTTAGTGATGTACGCAAGATGACATTAGTGAAATAGAAATTATTTTAATAGAATTGTATGAATGGAGAGCTGATACATCGGCTCTCCATTTTTAATATTAAGTCTGCAAGATATTTATATTGCCTTCCGTTACTTAATAAGTAACATTCGTTTGGTTTCTGAGAAAGCTGTTGTTTGTATTTTGTAATAATATACACCAGTAGAGTATGTTGATGCATCGAATGTAATTTGATACGTGCCTGGTGTGAGGTACTGGTTAATCAGAGTCTGTACTTCGCGACCACGGTTATCATATATTTTCATTGTGACAAATCCCAATCCTTCCTTCGAATAACCTTCCCAGTATGGTATTCCGAATCGAATAATGGTATAAGGGTTGAATGGGTTTGGGTAGTTCTGGGATAAAGAGAATTTTTCAGGAATCTGGCCTGTAACGTTTGTGATGCCTGTTACTGCAGTGTTATAATAGATACCGCCGGTGTTGAAGTATGTACTGGCTGTTGAGCCGCCCCAGGAAATCATCCGGCTACCTGTCCATACTGAAAGGTGATGATAACGCGCGTCTGGAGCGTTTGAGATTGTCATATTTGTCCAGGTGTCTGATACGGGGTCGTATATACAGCCGGTATTGTAATAAAGTACTCCGTTGTATCCACCCCATACAATCATTTTGCTGCCAGTCCATACTGCAGTATGCCAGTCTCTGCCCGGCGGAGCGTTGAAAGCTGACATTGTCGTCCAGGTGTCGGTTGCGGGGTCATAGATACCTCCTGTATTATTATAAACAGAGTTTGCATATCCTCCCCATACAATCATTTTGCTTCCTGTCCATATTGCTGTGTGCCAAATTCTTCCGGTTGGTGCGTTTACGGTTGACATTGTAGTCCAGGTATTGGTTGCTGGGTCGTATATACTTCCTGTGTTGTAATAGTTTATTATATTGTAACCACCCCAGACAATCATCTTGCTTCCTGTCCATACAGCCGTGTGGTATTGTCTTCCTGTGGGTGCATTGGTTGTAGATGTTTGAGTCCAGGTATTTGAGGCAGGGTCGAATTGTCCGCCTGTGTTTAGATAAGTGCCGTTGTAACCTCCCCATACAATCATTTTGCTTCCTGTCCAAATTGCAGTGGAATAGTTTCCTCCTGCCGGTGAGTTTGCAGTGTTAACAGCGGCCCAGGAATCGGTTGAAGGGTCGTATAAACCGCCAGTACTCAGATAGTTGCCCTGAAAGTTACCTCCCCATATTGCCAATTTGTTTCCGGTCCAAACACCGATGTGTGCAAGTCGAGATGTTGGTGCTCCTGTAGTCGATGTAGGTGTCCAGGTATCGGTGGAGTAGTTGTATACTCCGCCTGTATTTGTGGATAGTCCTGAGCTTTGTGCACCGCCCCAAACAATGAGGCTTGTACCGGTCCAGACAGATGCGTGTCTGTCACGGGGAGTGGGTGCGTTGTTTGTGGATGTGGAAGTCCATGTTTCCTGTGAAAATGCATTTGTGATTATTGAAGTATAAATGATAAAGAGTAATATTAATATGTATTTTACTGTGTTTGTCATTTTGTTCTTTGATTTATGGGTAATATAGCGATTTTAGAATTTTGTAAAAAGAAGGAATAGCATTTATGAGTGTTAGTTATTAAGAGTCAGGATTTAATTATTCGTTTTTAAACAGATGCAGGATAAAAGTTATTTCATGTTTAATCCTGGAAGAAAAACAATACTGAAAGTAATGATTGATTTCCGGTTATAGGCAGAAATAATTTTTCTTTTCATCTAACTGACCTGAGCAAGCAGAACAAAAATGAGAGCATTTATATATTGCATTATTAAATAATATAATATAATTTTACCCCTATACAGGGTTACTGATATTCGGTAAAGGGTAGGTAAGTTCTGGATATCAGGTAAATTTCAAAATGTTTGCATTTAAGTAATACATTTAATTAATTTAAATTCATCAGAGATATGAAAAAAACTTTATTACTTGCAGTTCTTTTCCTCGGACTTTTCCTCGCATTTAGTAACGCTAATGCACAGCTCATTGCGGATTCGAATAATGTAGTTGTAGAAGAAGCCACAGGAACATGGTGCGGTTATTGTCCTTGTGGACACGAGTTTATCACTCAGATACTTGCAGCACATCCAAAATCAGTCGTAATTTTATACCACGGACCCCCAAACTACGGAAGTCCGGTAGACCCGTTTGCAGCAACAGGTTATCCTGTTATACAGCTAATGGGAATGACTAGTTATCCGACGGCGGTATTCGGAAGAACATCAGGTGCAATCAGCAGAAGTGCCTGGGTCTCGACAGCAAATTCACAAGCTTCTTTACCACCAAATGTTAAGATAGTAGTTACAAACCAGACATTAAATTTAGCAACAAGGACAATCAGTGCAACAATCAATGCAACTGCATTAACAAACCTGACTGATACATATAACATTTATTATGTTATAACAGAGAACAATCTGGTAAGTCCTCAGAATTTTTATGCATCCTGCGGAACAGCAGGTGTTCATTCAGATTATGTACACAATCATGTTTCAAGAGCACTCGTAAACGGAACGACAGGTGAACTTCTGACTTCTTCACCCTGGAATCAGAATACAGTTTTAACGAGGCAGTTAAGTTATGTTATCCCGGCAGGAATAGATTTAGCAAACATAGATTTAAACATTATCATCTATAAAGTAGGAACTCCATATCCAACTAATGCAGCAGTTCAAAACGGAATGTCAGTAAAACGTTCAGACTTAGCACTTACAGGTGTAGGTAACTCAGAAATTTATCCTACTAAATACAGTCTTGAGCAGAATTATCCGAATCCGTTTAATCCGACAACAAACATCAGATTTACAGTTCCGAAAGAGGGACATGTAACGTTAAAGATATTTGATATATCCGGTAAAGAAGTTGCAACGTATCTTGACAGCTACATTAATGCAGGTATATACAATGCACCATTTGACGGTTCACAGCTTACGAGCGGTATATATTTCTATCGTTTGACAGCAGGTGATTTTGTTGAAACAAAAAAGATGATGCTGATTAAATAAATCCTGAATACAGCAACACGAGACGAATAAATTTAATAAAGCATAGGGGCATATTTCAGAATATGCTCCTATTTTTATTGTGATAAAGTGTAATGATTTTATAGTGATTTATGGTTTGAAATCGCCAAACTCAGAAATATAATTCATATTATTATCATTTGTGTATTGAAATAATAGTGGAAAAAACATAAGTTACCCCTCAAAAGGGTTTTTTAATTTAAATAAATAAGGAATGAAAAAAATAGTTTACATCTGTCTGGCATTACTGCTTCTTACAGGTTTCTTTTCGCAGAAATCTTATTCACAGGATACATCGAGAGTTCTGATTGAACTTTCTACTGGTACCTGGTGTCAATATTGTCCATGCGGACACGTTATAGTTAACACTATAATGACGAACAGGCCTCTGACATTAGCGTTAGAATATCATGGTCCGGTAGGTCAGGATCCATGGGCGTCTTTCAACGGAAACACAATATCAAGTTTGCTTGGTGTAAGCAGTGCTTATCCTACGGGAGTTGTGGGAAGACGTACCGGAGTAATAGACAGAGGCTCATGGGCGGGCCAGGTTTATACACAGCCGACAAATTTTCCAACGGGAATGAAACTCTGGTATTCAAAGACATACAATTCAACAACGAGGGAATTATCAGTTACAGCATACGCAACTGCATTAAGGAATATAGATACAGCAACAAACATTAATTTTGTTCTTTATGAAAACAATCTGATTTATGCGCAGACAGGAAATGCAGGATGCATTGGCGGTTCAAGCTATGTTCACAAATATGTCGTAAGGGATATGGTAAACGGAGCACTTGGAGAATCATTCAGTACAGGATCCTGGGCAGCAGGAACGGTAAAAACAAAGACGTGGACTTATACTATACCTTCAGGCTGGGTTGCTGATAATGTAGGCTTTGGTGTGTTTGTTTACAAGAATATCGGAACACTGAATTATGACGGTCACGTTATGAATACAAACAAGGGAATGGCAATTGATCCTCCGACAGGAATAGGCAATCAAAATGAGAATATCGGAAGTTATTCATTAATGCAGAATTATCCGAATCCGTTTAATCCTACAACTAACATAAGATTCTCAATCCCAAAGAATGCAGAAACATCTTTAAAGATATACGACGTACTTGGAAATGAAGTGAACACATATTTTGAGGAATTCCTGAATGCAGGAACATACAGTGTACAGTTTGACGGCGGAAATTTATCGAGCGGAATGTATTATTACAAAC
The DNA here is from genome assembly GCA_903901375.1 of uncultured Ignavibacteriota bacterium. GTDB lineage: Bacteria > Bacteroidota > Ignavibacteria > Tepidaquicellales > Tepidaquicellaceae > CAIKZJ01. The sequence goes on along the minus strand of CAIUQV010000622.1, from coordinate 343 downwards.
TGACATCGGGCAATTTCTCAGAGACAAAGAGAATGATGCTGGTGAAATAAGAGCAGGAGCTAGAATCTAGAATTTAGAATCTAGGAGTCAGGAGTCAGGAGCAAAGATGCATTTTGTAAAATGTAGAAGAGAATACAAATTATAGGTAAATATTTGAGGGCAGGTTTGATAACCTGCCCTTTTTGTTATATCATAAGTGCCTTAAACTATTGATTTTATATTTGTTTGCCTTCTATGAGAAAATATTAATTCGTATTTACAAAATCTTAAATCCATAACCAATCCATAACCAATTTATACAGAATCCATAACCAATTTATACAGAATCCATAACCAATTTATA
>CAIUQV010000621.1 GCA_903901375.1 uncultured Ignavibacteriota bacterium | reverse complement strand
TATTGCTAGTCTGTTTCCGGCAGGAAGTTTTGCCCTGTCGAAAGCTTTTGCCAGATTAAACATATCTTCCACAGTATCAACTCTGATAACACCGGACTGTTCGAAAAGTGTTTCAGCTACAGTATCGGCACTTGCTAATGCACCAGTATGTGAAGATGCAGCTTTCATACCTGCGTTTGTCTTTGCGGCTTTGATTGCTATCACCGGCTTTGTCTTTGTTACTTCCTTGCAGACTTTTAGAAACTCCTTTGGGTCAGAGAATGATTCCAGATATGCTGTTATAACATTCACGTCAGGATTATCTTTCCAGTAATCTATCAAATCGTTTTCAGATACATCTGCTTTATTACCAATACTAACAAACTGCGAAAAACCTATATCATATTTCTCAATTATCTTTAAAACTGCAGCACCGAGTGCTCCGCTTTGAGATACAAATCCTATTCCGCCAGCCACAGGAGTACCTTTTATGAAAGTACCATTCATCAGAACATCTTTCTTCGTGTTGATTATTCCCATACAATTTGGTCCGACGAGCCTCATGCCATACTTTTTAATCTTAGCAATCAGTTCCTTTTCAAGTGTTACGCCTTCTTCTCCAACTTCCTTGAATCCTGCGGTAATTACTATTACTGACTTCACTTTCTTTTTTCTGCACTCATCTATTGAATTCAGGACAAGGTTCTTCCCGAGCATTATAACTGCAAGGTCAACTTCGTCCTCTATTTCAAGCAGTGATTTATAAGACTTTATGCTGTGAATTGCATCAGCTTTTGGATTTACAGGAAAGAGTTTTCCGTTATACCCAAAGTTCATAAGATTGCCGAGCAGCTCATACCCGAGCGTTCCAGGCTTTGATGAAGCACCGATTACTGCTATCGATTTCGGGTAGAAGAATTTATTTAAGTCCGTACTCATATTATATTATTTAGTTTTAATTATTCAAAGGTTTTGATACTTCAACGAGTGAAGTAGCGGTATCCATTTCAATCTCGAATCCCCTCTTTTCAAATACAGCAATCATTCTTTTATTGTCGGCAGTAGTCTGTGCAACTATTTTCTTTAATCCCCATTTCTTCGCAATCTCAAAACAGTAATCAGTAAGCAGACCGCCGAGGTCTTTGTTCTGGAATGAATCCAGAATTAATATTGCATACTCAACTGATTCATGGTCGGGGTCGGCAATAAGTCTTCCCACGCCAACAAGTTTCCTGACACCGTTTTCAATTATTTCAGCAACAATAGCAATCTCTCTGTCGTAATCAATATAGCAATATCTCGCAGCAACTTCATGCGAATCCCACTGGAAGAAATATCTGAACCTTGAGTAGATAGATTCCTTCGAACAGCTTGCCAGAAGTTCAGTCCATAAAGGTTCATCCTCTGGTTTTATTGGTCTGAACGTAATATCCTTTCCGTCGCTTAGTTTAATCTTTTTAACGTATTCTTCAGGATACGGTTTAATCGCAAGATGATTGTATGAATGTATATCATTTGTCGAAAGTGATTTATCTACAACTACTCTTGCATCGAGCGCAGTGGCACCTTCGCCATAAGCCAGCAATGGATTGATATCAAGTTCAACAATTTCAGGGTAATCTGCTGCCAGGTATGAAAGACGTATTAACGTTTCAATAAGAACTTCCATATTTACAGGCTTGCTTCCCCTGTAACCTTTTAGCAAAGGGAATATCTTTAGTGATTCGAGCATCTGATATGCAAGACTTTCATTCAAAGGTGGAAATCCAATAACCCTGTCTTTAAACAATTCAGCACCAGTGCCTCCCATACCAACCATAATAACAGTACCAAATGTATCGTCACGTTTAATACCGAGTATAAGTTCAACTGAATCTTTCACCTTCACCATCTGCTGTAAAGTAACTCCGTTTATTTTTGCAGCGGGCATCTTCTCTTTCACTCCGTTCAGCATTCTGTTGTAAGAAGCAGTGAGCATTTCATAATCTTCAATGTTCAGTATAACACCGCCAACATCTGTTTTATGAGAAATGTCAGGAGAATCAATCTTCATTACAAGCGGATACCCAATCTTCGTCGCAATATCTTTGAGTTCATCTGTATTGGCTACCTTTACGGGTCTTGAAGTTTTAATGCCATAGGTTTCGAGGACTGATTTGGATAAATCTTCAGATAATATATTTGTCTTTTCAGAAATCAGCTGATTGAAGCTTTCCCTAAGTTTATTCCGGTCCGGCGAGAAATTAACGTTAACGTCTTTCGGTGTTTCGTAAAGTGTCTCGAGGTTTCTCGAATATGCTACTAAATTCATAAATGCACGAATTGCCTGTTCTGGTGTGGAATATACGGGAATGCCTTTATCATTAAGCATTCTGATTCCTTCCCTCATTTTCTCACCGCCGAGGAATGCAGCAAGGAGAGGTTTCTTATACCCTTCGGATATTTTGTTAAGTTCTGAAGCTACAGCAGTCGGATTAGTCATTGCCTGAGGTGTAAGAATCACAAGTACTGCATCGATAGATTTATCATCAAAAAGTATCTGTGCTGCTTTTGCAACCCTTTTTGAGTTTGCATCTCCAAGGACATCAACAGGATTACATTTCGACCAGTAAGCAGGCAGACTTTCATTCAGCTTATTAAATGTATCTTCGCAAAGTTCTGCAAGTACACCGTCTTCGGCAATAAGTGCGTCAGTAGCCATAACCCCGGGACCTCCGGCATTAGTAACAATTCCAAGTCTCGGACCTTTCGGTATTTTATTTCTGCTGATAAGCTCCACAACGTCGAAAATATCTCCAATGTCAAATACTCTCGTAACACCGACACGCTTAAAAGCAGCATCGTAAATAGCATCTTCAGCAGCCATAGCACCCGTATGAGATGCAGCAACCTTTGCAGATTCAGGGAACCTTCCTGCTTTATATACAACGATTGGTTTAGTACGTGCGAATGAACGTGCAGCGGTCATAAACTTTCTGACCTGAGAAACAGATTCGATATACAGTACAATAGATTTTGTTTTATCGTCTTCACCGATAAAGTCAATCAGGTCAGAATAATCAACGTCGAGTGTATTACCTATTGAAATAAAATAAGAGAAGCCAATTTTCTTTTCTATTGCCCAGTCGAGCACGGAAGTACACAAAGCACCTGACTGCGAAATAAAAGCTATATTACCTGATTTAGGAATACCCGATGCAAAACTAACGTTGAGGTTCAGACTCGGAACAATAATACCAAGACAGTTTGGACCTAATATTCTCAGACCGTCATATTTCTTTAATGAAGCTTTTATTCTTTCTTCTAACATTAAACCTTCTTCACCGATTTCCTTAAACCCTGCTGACATAATGATAATGTTACGTACGCCAATCTTGCCGGCTTCTTCAACTACATCAGGAACTTCTTTAGATGAATTGCAAATCACAACAAGGTCCGGAGTTTTCGGAATACTCTTTAAATTCTGATAACACGGAATACCGAAAACTGCTTCACTGTTTGGGTTGATGGGATAAACAACCCCTTTAAATCCGCTGCCGACAAGGTTTGTAACGACTTTACCACTGACGCTGTTCGGATTAATGGAAACCCCTGTAATAGCTATTCTGCGGGGATTAAAGAAACTATCTAACTTATGAACTCCCATTTATATGATATGAATGATTGTTAAATGATTGTACAAATTTACTTTAAATGATTTGCAAAAGAAATGGAATAAAATATTACTAATGGAATTTGTATCTTTAATTATGGCAAAAAACAATAATACAAAGATATTTTCCTGGAATGTGAATGGTATTAGAGCAGCACATAAGAAAGGACTGCTCGAATGGATTTCTAAAGCCAAACCGGATGTACTGTGTTTACAGGAAACCAAGGCACACTTTGAGCAACTGCCAGGTGAGCTGAAAGAAATAAAAGGATATACGTCGTATTTCCATTCTGCTAAGAAGAAAGGTTACTCAGGAGTAGCAATATACACAAAAATAGAACCGGTGAACGTTTCATTAGGTATCGGCAACGATTTATTTGACGATGAAGGAAGGGCTATAATACTTGAATTCAAAGATTATGTGCTCGCAAACTGCTATTTCCCTAATGGCGGCAGAGGTCCTGACAGAGTGAAGTACAAACTTCATTTCTATGACGAACTATTCTTTCTGCTTCAGAGAAAATATTATAACAGGAAAGGTGTAATCATTACCGGTGATTATAACACTGCGCACAAGGAAATAGACCTTGCAAGACCCAAGGCAAATGAGACGAACACAGGCTTTCTGCCGGAAGAGCGTGTATGGATAGATAAGATAATAAATTTAGGATACACGGATATATTCAGGGAATTCAACAAAGACCCTGACTGGTACACATACTGGGATGTTTTCACACGGGCAAGGGAAAGGAATGT
>CAIUQV010000620.1 GCA_903901375.1 uncultured Ignavibacteriota bacterium | reverse complement strand
CTCGCCAATCAGAACAGGATTGTTCTTCTTCCTTCTGCTTAGCACCTGTGCAACTCGTTCGATTTCTTTCTCGCGTCCTACAATCGGGTCGAGTTTATTTTCCATTGCAAGTTTTGTTAAGTCCCTGCCAAAGTTATCAAGTACAGGTGTCTTCGACTTATCAGCTTTCTTTTCTGCAGTCTTTGCTGAAGATGCTGACGAAGGATTAGACGATTGTTTTCCCGTTAGTATATTTACGAGTTCTGTTTTTACGATGTCGTAATTGACGTTAAACTGATGAAGTATCTGTGCGGCAAGGTTATCGTCTTCGCGCAGCATCGAAAGCAGAAGATGCTCCGTTCCGATAATGTCCGATTTAAAAAGTTTTGCCTCAAGGTATGTTATCTTCAGTACTTTTTCTGCCTGCTTTGTGAGTGGTATATTGCCTATCGTTAAAGTACTGCCTGTATGTTTTACTGTGTCTTCTATATTCTGTTTTAATGTCGGTATATCTACATTCAGGTTTTTAAATATACTGATTGCAAGACCTTCGCCTTCCCTGATTATACCGAGTAATAAATGTTCCGTACCGATATAGTCGTGCCCAAGCCTTATGGCTTCTTCACGGCTTAATCTTATAACTTCCTGTACCCTCTGAGAAAAATTACTGTCCATAATATATTATTCCTTTCTGCTATCCTGCAATAATTTTACAATTTTATCCGCAACAATGTGTTCATCAGCGTTTTCTATCTCGTGTCTGTGAATCAGCTTTACGAGTTTTCCGTTTTTCATCATAGCAATCTGCGGCGAAGATGGCGGATTATTCTCAAAATAACCCCTTACCGTATTCACAGCTTCCTTCTCCATTCCTGCAAATGCTGTTAATAGTCTGTCGGGCATACAATTATTTTCTTCTGCCCATTTTAATGCTATTTTAAGACCCGGTCTTGCTTTTCCCGCCGCACATCCGCATACGGAATTTACAAAAACCAGCGCAGTACCTTCTGATTCTATTTCTGATATTGCTTCTTCTTTGTTTAAGAGTTCTTTGAAACCAAGAGTTGTTACTTCTTCTCTCATCGGCTTCACTAAGTTCGGGTCATACATACTGAATTCTATTTTCATTTTTACTTATGTTTTAATTATACAAACTTAAAACATAATTGACATTAATTTAATTTCAAATATTTATCAAACCACTTTCTTCTTAATTCCTGTACTTCCTTGCGGTTTCTGCTTAAATAATGGTCACCTTTTTCAATCGTTTCAAACTGTATTTCTGCCCTGCTTTCGTCAACAAGCCTCATGTACATATTCACAGAATCCTCGTATTGCACTTTACTGTCGTTCGTGCCGTGTATCAAAAGCATCGGTGTATCAAGGTCTATATCCTTGTAAAACTCTACAGCAGAACGTTTCTTTATTTCCTCGTTTATCTTGTCTTCATTCGAATCAGGGAATAAAGAATAAAACTTATTCTTGAGCTTTGAATTACGTTCAAAGTTTGTGCGTAAATCCGCAAGTCCAGCAACTATAACTGCACATTTTATAAACTTCAGTCTCGTTAATAACTGATACGTCATCATCCCTCCGCGGCTCCAGCCTTCTACGCCTATGTTCATTCCGTCGTATTCATCAAGGAGCATTCCAATCTTTAGCATATTCATTATGTCGTTTATTTCCTTTCCACCGAATTCATCATTCTTTCTGTACTGTGAAGCCACAACTACATATCCCCACGACGCTATCTCTCCGAGTATTCCCCAGGCAAGAAAATCGTCAAGCTTTCCGCTTTTCTCATCGCCACCTCTGTTCCATAGTATCAGAGGATATTTCAGCTTATCATCTTTTGGTTTGCAGATGTATCCTCCAACGTTGTATCCTTCGGATGTGTATAAAATCCTTGACAGTGTTACGTTTTCAAGCGTTTCATTTCCCCAGCCATTTCTTATAAGAGACTTTTCAGCTTCATTTAGTACAACTTCTGTATTTTCTTTCCATAGCATCATAAAGCAAAATAACTATTTTAAGGATTGTTTTTAAGGCAATTATTGAGAAATAAATATGAGGAAAAGCTTATTTTTAAGCGTATTTGAGGGCTTTAATTCTTGTCAATAAAAAAGGCGGTCTTAAAAAGACCGCCTTTATTTATAATTCAATCCCGTAATTAACTTACGGAATAATTATTAATCATTACTTAATCAACATCATTCTCTTAATATCCGAGAATCCTGCTGTTTCCATCTTGTAGAAGTATACACCACTTGCGTATTCTGATGCGTTGAAATCAACTGTGTAGTTACCTGCTGATTTAACTTCGTTTACGAGTGTTCT
>CAIUQV010000619.1 GCA_903901375.1 uncultured Ignavibacteriota bacterium | reverse complement strand
TATTTAAAAAGTGACTATATCTTCTTTAATTCTTCAAATGTGAGTCTAAAGATATTATCCATTCGCTCAATCAAACTTTGCAGTTCTTCTTTTGAATTATTACCGTTGAGTGATTCGACCTTAAAGCATATTTCTGCAAGCCTGTTAGCTCCGAGATTTAGGCTTATTCTTTTCAGATTTGAAGCAGCATTTTTTAGCTTATTAATATTATTACTTTTATAGGAAGATTTAATTTCTGAAATCAGTTCAGGGGCAAGATCAGTATAAAGTTTAATTACATCCGAAAAATCATTGTTTCCATCAAGCTGTTTTAATCCGTAAATTATATCTGAATCCAGCATAAGGCTGGTTTTAATGTTTCGTCTGGATACCTGTTTTTTTTGTTTAATAAGTTCAACCCATTTTTTAATAATTTTCTGCACATCATCAATTACAACCGGTTTACTTAAATAATCATCCATACCTGCATTTAAACATTTTTCCTTATCACCCTGCATTACGTTAGCAGTCATTGCGATTACAAATGGTCTTTCATCAGATTTCCAATTTTGCACTATGTATTTAGTCGCTTCCAAACCGTCCATTTCGGGCATCTGAACATCCATAAATACAACATCATACCTTACCCTTTTCAATTCTTCAATTGCTTCAAGCCCATTACTCACTACATCAGCCTGAAATCCTAATTGCGAAAGTATTTTAGTAATTAACTTTTGATTAATCATATTATCTTCAGCAACAAGAATCTTTAATGGCATTTCCTGAGACATATCTCGATTAAATACTGCAGGATTTTCAGGTACCTGAGTTTTTTTACTAATTTTAGGAACTGTAGATTGAGAATCAATACCAAGAGTTTCGATAAGCATTGCCTGGAGTTGAGCTTGTTTTATAGGTTTTGTTACCAAAGCATTTAGATAAATATCTATTTCGTCCTTATTTTTACCCTGAAAACCTGACGAACTTAAAATAATAATAGGTAAAACATCTTTATCCCTGTATTTTCTAATTTCTTTTGCAAGTTCAAGTCCGTCCATTTCCGGCATTAGCATATCAAGAATTGCAATATCAAACGGGTCATCTTTAATAATCCACTGGATTGCTTCTTTTGGATTTTTTGTTGTACGAGGAATCATACCCCAGTTTTTGCTTTGAATATTCAGAATGTGCAAATTTGTGTCATTATCATCAACAATTAAAATCCTTTTATTTTTTAAAACAGGGGGTGAAGATTTAAGAAATACTTTAGGTGATATTAATTTTGTAATTTTAGCTTTTATTGTAAAACTAAATACAGAACCATTTTTTTCTCTGCTTTCGACCCAAATAGTTCCACCCATTAAGTTAACAAGGCGTTTACAAATAGCCAAACCTAAACCTGTTCCGCCATATTTTCTGGTTGTAGAAGAATCAACCTGAGTGAAACTCTGGAAAATCAATCCCAATTTATCTTCCGGAATACCTATACCAGAATCTTTAACTGAAAACTGTAATTCAACTTCATCATTATCTTGTTTCAGCTTTTTAACACTTACCAATACTTCACCTTGTTCAGTGAATTTAATTGCATTATTTACCAAATTAACTAATATTTGCCTGATTCTTGTAATATCACCGATAATGAGATCAGGTACATCGGAGTCTATTAGATGTAATAAATCGAGCCGCTTCTTTACAGCTTCGGCTGCGAGTAATTCAAAAGCTTCTTCGATACATTCCTTTATTTCTAGAGGAGCTTCTTCCAGTTCCATTTTACCGGATTCTATCTTGGAAAAGTCCAGAATATCATTTATAAGAGTAAGAAGTGTATCACCACTAACACGAATTGTTTCTACGTATTCCCTTTGCTCAGGAGTAAGATTAGTTTCCAGAAGTAATCCAGTCATTCCTAAGACACCATTCATTGGCGTTCTAATCTCATGGCTCATTACAGCCAGGAATTCGGATTTTGCTCTGGCAGCTTCTTCTGCTGCATCCTTTAACCTAATTAGTTCATCTTCAGCTTTCTTTCTTTCGGATATATCAGAAATAATTCCGTATAGTCCAATTATTTTGCCCTTATCATCATAAAGCAATCTCGAGAAAACATCGGTCCATAAAGAAGATTCATCTTTGCTTCTCAATCGCATTTGATATCTGCAATAATCCTTTTCCTTTTTTGCTAATTTTGTGTAACAGGATTCGTAAATATAAAAATCGGCAGGATAAAGAAAACTTCCGAAAGGTGCATTTATGGATTCATCGATTGAAAATCCGGTAATATCAACCCATGCTTTGTTAATATAAATTAATTTACCATTTGCATCGGTTTGAAAAATGATATCTTTTATATTATTGGTAAAAGTATCGAAATTACCACGGCTTATTAAATAATCGTCATTAGGAGTTTCTATTTCCTTCACTAACATCGAAATAGAATCAAGCATTTGTTCAAGGCTTAATCCTTCCACATAATCAACTTTTTTCCCTAAATACTGTAAAAGGATTAAAAGAATTTCTTTTAATGCCAGATAAATAAATTTTTGTCTTTTAGATTCGGCAATTAGAAGTTCATTTGATTTCTTTAAATCATCGGCAATTAATCTTAAACTATTTATTTTCGAATTGTTATCCGTTTCAAGAACATCATATTGATTATCTATCAATTCAAAAAGATTTATGAATCGCTCAGGAATATTCTTTGCATATTCAGGTATCCTAATTACTTCATTCATTCTTGAAATCCAGTTAATAAAATCAATAAATTCCTGGTCGGATTTCAAACGAAAAAGCGTAATAATCTGTTCTTTAAACGTTATATTTTTAAACATAATAGTTGCTACACTATGTTAATATTAATTAGACTTCATTTTATTAT
>CAIUQV010000618.1 GCA_903901375.1 uncultured Ignavibacteriota bacterium | reverse complement strand
TTATCCGTATTTGCATAGAAGACACTAACTTCAGCGTTTAAATAATGAGAAATAGCCTGAACCACATTATTTCCAAAGTTATATACGTTTAAATTCCCCCTCATAACATCGTTCAGTGATGCAAGTCCTGATTTAATCCAGTCCTGTTGTTCACTAAGTTCCCGAACCTTTTCCAATTCAGTGATATCTCTAGCAGCGGCAAACACACCTATTACTTTTCCGTTCTCATCTTTATAGGTAGATGCATTATACAAAACCGGAGTTAAACTTCCACTTAAATTCCTGACAGTCAAAGGATAGTCTTTTACAAAACCATCATTAAAGACTTTCAAATACCCTTCCTTGGCTTTATCCGGTTCCGTAAAATAATTGTGAAACTCTGTACCGACCAATAAATCTCTTGAGAGGCCGGTAACTCTTATTGTAGCAAGATTTACATCTGTTATTTTGCCTTCAGGGTCAATTGTTACCAAAGGGTCAATACTGGATTCAATAAGACTTCTGTTGTACTGGGTCTGCAGTTCAATCTGATTCAGAATGTATGAATTTTGTTTTTTTCTTTCGTTCCAGAAGAAATAGAAGCTAAGGCTTACAGCAAGAATTATAAACAGTAAAAGAGATAAAGTGTAATAACTCTTTTTCCTTACACTCGAATAAATTTCATCTTTATTGATTTTGGTTATAAGAATCCAATCAGAATTAGAGATTCGAGTAATATATCCTGTGACATTATTCTTTAAATAATCGATTCCATCAGTCAAACCAATCTGTCCTTTAGCAGCCTTAACTGCCAGAATATCAGAATTATCGTTTGTTACAGGTATTTTAAATTTTAATGCGGATTTCTTTACAAACCTGATTTCATTTAAATAAATTACTTCACCATTATCGACTTTAATGAGGAGATTTTCTCCCGAAGATGTCTCATAAGGAAAATTCTGTAACATCGGATACAGAACATTTTCAGGATTGACACTTAAGACCAGACTTCCAATATAATTATTTTCGAAAAATAAAGGAGCAATAACATCGAGATGGATTTCATCATTATCTGACAAATAGAAATCCGAAAAAGATATTTCCTTACTGGCAGAAGTATCATTAAATTTTTTAAGAGCTTTTGTCTCATAATCTTTAAATCCTTCCTTAAATACATACTTTACAACATCAGACTTATCTACCAGAATCATATTATCATACTGATTATATAACGCAAGTGCTTCTATCCTTGACTTAAGTGAAATTAAGTTTTTATCCGGATTAATATTCTTTAAATAATCATTACAAACAGAAATAAATTCCGAATTTCTGGAAAGGACTTTTGCATCTCCAATTCTTTCCTTTCTCCAGTTCGATATTTCATCAGATTTAATCTTTGCGATGGCAGTAATCTGATTTTTAACATCCGTTTCTGAAATTGATTTTTCAAGAAAATAATAAATCATACCCGAAATAAATATTAAAACTGCTGAAAGAATGAATGCAGAAATTATCTTAGCGGGCATAGCTAACTTTTTATTATTCATACAAAATTAATAATTAAACTTAATGCAAGAGGAGAAGTAAGATTTGAAGGCATAAAGAAACACAAGGAATTCACTGAATCCTTAAGGGAAATATTCGTCAATGTTTTAAATAATTTCATACGTTTTACTTTTTATTAACCATTTTTCATAACGTTCTACTAATAAAAACTAAAACAATATTACTGAAATGTATAATTTCTGAAGTAATAAAATTATACAAAGCAATATATCGAAATTCTAAACAACATTAAACAGAATTTATTTTTCTTAATACTGTTTAATATAAGAAATAAAATTCATTACTAAAGTAGAGAGTCCATTGAAAATTCTAAACAGAATGTAACATTTTGATAATTATGGAGTATAACTATTAAGAGCGGTGTACAAAGTATCCGTAATTATGTCATTTATTTTGATAATTATATTTTGAATTTTTCGGAAAATTAATTTTAGAAATGGACGAATTCACAATAACCGAAAAAAAGCAAGACGGATTAGTAATAATCTACTTGAACGGCTTTTTAGATGCTCATACTTCAAATATTTTAGAAAAGAAGTTTGAAGAATTATTGTCTCTAAAGAGTTTTAAGATAGTTGTTAATTTCTCAGGATTAACGTATATAAGCAGCGCAGGACTTGGAGTATTTATGGCATACATTGAAACGATGAGGAGCAATGCGGGTGATATTAAACTTTGCAACATGAGTGACAAAATCTTTAATATTTTTGATATGCTTGGTTTTCCAGTACTATTTAACATTACCAAGGAAGAAAATGAAGCTATTAATAAATTTACGGAAACCGTATAACACTTTGGACAAGAAAGATAAAATAGTGATTAGCAGCTCCACCAAAAATCTACAACTGGTGCGAGATTTTATAGAGAGGAAAGGAATAATATTAAAAATAGATCCTAATACCCTCAATCAGATTCTTGTTTCCGTGGATGAGGCCTGCACGAACATTATTAAGCATAACTACAAGTATGACGAGAACAATGCAATAGAAGTTGAGACCTGTACAAACGGAAAAAAGTTTATAATTACGCTTTCCTATAAAGGCGAAGAATTTGATCCGACTATGAAGAATAATCCGGATATGAACGAGTACTTTGCGAAGTACAAAGTTGGCGGTTTAGGGATACCATTGATGAAGAAATCCATGGATTCAATAGAATTTCACCACACACAACCAAACCTTAATTCACTGACATTAGTAAAGGTTATTTAGTAATTCCTTTATTTTTACATCTCTTTATTCCATATTTGTTCAAAGATAATTATGGACGATATAACTAACAAACAGCTTGAACTGAATTCACTTATAGAATTCTCACAATTAATAAACACAAATCTTAATTTAGAGTTTATTCTCGGCAACATACTTTTGAGTATTATGGGTAAAATGATGATTACAAAAGGAGCGATTCTAATTAAGTGTGATATGCCAGAGTGTGACGATAAGACATTTGAGATTAAAGCAATAAAAGGTATTAACTTAAATCTTGTAGGTACCAAGACTTCTTATAATATTCCAAAAGAGCCAATATTTGAAATAGAATCTGTGAAAGAAAATCACTTTTTCAGGGATAACAAATTAAATTATTTCTTCAAGATATACTTTATTGACAAACTATTAGGAGTGCTTTGTTTGGGTGAAAAATTAACCAAAGAGAAAATCAAGAAAAGCGAACTTCTTTTTATAGAAACCATGCTTAATCTTTCATCACCAACTATTGAAAACTCTATCAGGTTCGAAGAAATTAAGCTGCTTAACAAGAATATGAGTGCACAAATTCAGCACTTAAGAACTTTGTTCGAATTGAGCAAAGAATTCAATACGAACTTTCAAGACAGAGAAAGAATTTTAAAACTTTTAAAATACTCATTACTTGGAAATTTCGGAATTAAGGATTATGTATTGCTTACAAAAACCAAAACTGAGAATTTTAAAGTTATAGAATCAGGAAAAGAATTTAGCATTGATGAACAACTATTAAAGAACTTTGATGAAATCGAAGATGCTGAAATTATTGATGAAAGTTCAGATAATAAACTCAGGAAAAGATTATATGAGACAGGTTACAGGTTAATGATTCCCGTGAAATCGAATAACAACGTGGAAACGATTGTACTGTTAGGCGAAAAACTGAACAAATCTTCTTTTACCATCGGTGATATTCAGTTTCTAGAGTCATTAATAAATCTTTCTGTTATATCGCTTGATAATACAGTTCTGTTCAATGAATTTCTTGTAAAACAAAAGATAGAAAGTGAGCTTGAAGTTGCGAGAGAAATTCAGTTAGCTTTATTACCTAAAGAAGTGCCCGCAATAAAAGGCTTTACAGCTGCAGGATGCAATATACCTGCACTACATGTTGGAGGAGATTATTATGACATAATTAAACTTACTGAAGATAAATATGCGTTTGTAATAGCAGATGTATCGGGAAAAGGGACACCTGCATCTCTTTTGATGTCAAATATTCAATCCGCTGTCCACTCTTTTTTAAAATTCTACAATAAAGATTTTGATTTAATAAATGCTACACAGAAGATAAACGAATTAATATTTTCAAATACGAGTTCGGAAAAGTTTATAACTTTTTTCTGGGGAATACTTGATACAGAGAATAATGAATTTGAGTATGTAAATGCAGGACATAATCCCCCGTTCCTTTTCAAAGAAAACGAAGTAATAAATCTTGATAATGGAGGATTAATGCTTGGGGTGATTGAAAGCGGTATTGGTTATAATTCCGGGAAAGTAGTATTGGAAGACAAAGATATAATTGTAATGTACACAGATGGTGTCTCCGAAGCAAGGAATAACATAAATGAAGAATATTCCGAGGCACGATTAATACGTGTCATAAACGAATGCAGGAAAGACAATTCGGAGAGTATACAAAACTGTCTGCTTAAAGACTTAAAGGAATTTACAAAAGACACTAATCAATATGATGATATAACAATGATAGTACTGAAGAAGAACTGAGTATAATCTTCAGAGAATCAGAAATACAATTTTAATTTATCATTCAAATTTTATCTGATCTTTATTCTTCAATTTCATTTTAAATCTACTATCTTTGTTTTCAAGTTTCCCGGTACAATAGAAATAATAGCTATCCATTCTTTTGATATCAATTGACTTGTAAACCGGTAAGTCTTCCTCTTCTACAATAATATCAAATGATACCGCTTTTGATATAGAAGTACGCAGAAGATAAGGGAACCTGTCTGTAAATACTTCCCCAATATTGCCAAAAACAGTAACTTCCCTGCCAACATTATTACTGAGATTTATTTCAGCATCAGAATTAAGAAGATTTATAACGTTTTTATCATTTACATACTTCATATAGAAATTACTTAACTGATCAGCACGCTCATTCCACCATTTAATTCTTTCATCATAATCCGGATAACATTTTGAATTAGGATTCCATATACCGAGTTTATTTGCTTTTGCATATTCCTGTGCTTCCACAAATTCTTTATGGAACCTGGCGCTATTTCCATATTTATTAAAGTATGGACTATAACCCAGCCTTACACATTCAAGTGCATAATTCACAAATTTTCCATTCTTCTCAGCAAAGACATAGACCAAGTATCTTCCGTATATATCAATACTTCTAAGGGTATCATCTCTTTCGATGCGGATTCTCTTTACATCTTTAAAAAAGCTCTGCGCCCACAATGCTGCTTCATACCCGAAAGGAGAATCAAGTTTTATAGGATGGTCAGAGTTCTTTTCAGCTTTCTGTTCGTAATAATAATTAAACCAGTCTCTAGCAATTTCATCTGTTTTTTCTTTTGCATTTTTACCTTTAAAAGTTTCTTCAGTATCAATACAAAGAAGGCGTGTTGACTTGTCTAAATGTTTAAACTTAAAAGTATCACCGTCAACTACTTTTGTGATTTCGTCTTCCTGAATTAAGTAAAGCGAATCGGAGAGTTTTTGTGCAAAAGAACATTGAGTAAACACAAAAACAGCTATAAGAAGGTACAGATTAATGAGTTTTTTATTCATTTATAACTTAAAATAAAAAACTCCCTGATACAGATATCGGGGAGTTATAGTTAAAAAATTTCTTTAAATTCCGCTTAGTACTTTGATCCTTCGCTGACGAATGGAAGAAAAGCGAGATGTCTAGCTCTTTTAACAGCTGTAGTAAGTTTTCTCTGCATTTTTGCAGTAGAGCCCGTAATACGCGCAGGCAAAAGCTTACCTTGTTCATTTAAGAATCTCGTCAGCAGCTTGACATCGCGGAAGTCAATAAAACTTTCGATTCCTCTTTCTTTGAAAGGGTCTCTTCTCTTAGCAGCAGCTTGTTTTTTTGCAGCTAACTGCTGAGTAAGTCTGTAATTGCTTTTCGCTTTAACTTTTTTCATTAATTGATTTATTTATTGAAAGTGTAAAATAGCGATTTCAGAAGAATTTTTCAATGTTTAAATAAAACCGAATATACAATCAATGCACCTAACTAAAATAATTATAAAATTCTATTTCGCGTATAATTAAACATATAATTATTAACAAGTAATTAAAATAATATATCTTGAATTGAACAATCATTATTTAATAGAGATTAATTAATTAACTAAGATAAACTCAAAATTGTGAAAGAATTAAACCCAGATTATTGAATTTCAAATAGATAAATAAAGAATTATATTGTAATATCCTCGAAAACTAAACAAACTTATGGTGAGTAAAAAACTTTACCTTGCGCTAATTTTAATATGTTTGCTAATGATAAACGTCAAAAGTACTATTAGTCAGAATAGCAAAAAGATTCCGGATTATTCACTGACTGACAGAAAAGAAATACCGGTTGAATTCACATGGAAGATTGAAGATTTATACCCGAATGAAGATGCCTGGCGTGCAGACAAAGATGTTGTAGTCGGTTTAATCGCCAGAATTGATGATTTACAGAAAAACTGGACTGCCTCTTCGGCTAATATGATAACCCTGCTTGATTTAATAAGTGAGATTAATATTAAGTCCGGTGTACTCTCTGCTTACTCATCTCATCAGGGTGCTACAGATATTGGAGATGTGAGATTTCAGAAGATGGAAGGTGAGCTTCAGTCGATTTTCATTAACTTCGGTGCAAAACTTTCTTTCATAAATCCAGATGTTCTTGCAATGGGCAAAGAAAAGTTTGAACAGTATTTAAAGGAAGAACCAAAGCTGAAGCCTTACAGTTTTATGATAGAGGATATTCTGCGTAATAAAGACCATATTCTTCCTGAAGACCAGCAGAAGATTGTTTCTATGACGGGTTTGTTTTCGAGTGTTCCGAGCAAGACTGCGAATATGCTGAACGATATGGAAATTCCTCCTGCGGAAGTCACACTGCAGAACGGAACAAAGGTTGCGCTTAACTATGCGAACTACGTGAAATACCGCGGTGATAAGAATGCAGCGGACAGAAGCCTTGTGATGAGGGAATTCTGGAAACACCAGAAGACTTACGAGAATACTTTTGCTATTTTACAGGATGGAAGCGTTAAGAGTCATTTCTTCGGAGCAAAGGTTAAGAAATTTGACAACTGTCTGGATGCTAAACTTTTTGGCGATAACATTCAGAGAGAAGTTTATACAAACTTAGTGAAATCAGTTAAGGAAAACCTTAATCCCCTTCACAGATTTCTGAAGCTGAAACAAAAACTTCTGAAGCTTGACAAATACAGGTATGAGGACGTCTATGCGTCGGCAGTTCCTTCTGTAGAAAAACTTTATACTTTTGCAGAAAGCGAAAAGATAATCAAAGAATCTCTGAAACCGCTCGGGAAAGAATACCTTGATATGCTTGATGTTGCTTACAGCAGCAGATGGATGGATATATATCCGAATAAGAACAAGGAAAGCGGCGCGTATTCAAGCGGAGTTTTTGGAGTGCATCCTTACGTGAAATTGAATTACAACGGAGAATACGATGCTGTATCTACTGCGACACACGAACTAGGACATGCAATGCATTCATACTTCTCGAATAAATATCAGCCGTATCCTACAGCGGATTACACTACTTTCCTTGCAGAGATAGCTTCTACTTTCAACGAAAATATGCTGATGGAATATTTGCTGAAGAGCGAGACTGACGATACTTTTAAACTTTACATACTTGATAAATATCTCGACCAGGTTAGAGGGACGCTATACAGACAGACATTGTTTGCGGACTTTGAACTTGCGATGCACGAAAAAGTGGAAGAAGGAAAATCACTTACGGCAGACTGGCTTAATGAGAAGTATCTTTCTTTGACACGTGAATATTACGGTCACGATAAGGGAGTTTGTCAGGTGGATGATTACATACAAACAGAGTGGAGTAAAATCCCCCACTTCTTTTATAATTTTTATGTCTTCCAGTACAGCACAGGAATAATTTCTTCGATGGCACTTGCAGAGATGGTTTCGAACGGAACAGAAAAAGAACGTGATGCATATCTTGGAATGCTGAAATCGGGCGGCAAGGATTATCCGATTAACATACTGAAAGAAGCCGGCGTTGATATGACTACAAAAGGACCTTATGAAAAAGCATTTAAAAGGTTTGATAACCTTGTTACAGAAATGGAAAAGATTATGACAAGATTAAACATTAAATAACTTTAATAAATATAAATTTCAAAGGAGTAAACCTCAATGGGTATGACAATTGTCGAGAAGATACTTGCAAGGGCTACGGGAAGAGATTCCGTGAAGCCTGGTGATGTACTCGAACCCGCAGTCGATGTTGCTATGTCTCACGAGAATGCAGCATTAGTAATAAATCAATTTGATGAAGTTTTTAAAGGTACAGGTTTAGAACAAAAAGTTTGGGATCCAAATAAAATTGCTATTATTTTAGACCACAGGGTACCTGCTGAAAGTGCAAAAACGGCTACAAACCAGAAAAAAATAAGAAATTTTGTTAAGTCAAATAGAATTACAAAATTTCATGATGTACGTTCTGATCAAGGAGGTATTTGCCATCAGATACTTGCTGAAAACGGTTATGTGAAACCAGGATATGTTGTTGTTGGTACAGACAGTCATACAACAACGCATGGAGCATTCGGAGCATTTGCATTTGGTATTGGAGCGACAGAAATGGCGAGTGTCTGGTCTTTAGGTGTAGTTTTAAACGTTGAAGTACCAGAAACAATTAAAGTGATAGTAAACGGAAAATTAAGAGATAATGTTTATCCGAAAGATTTAATATTACATATCATTGGCAAAATGACAAATCAGGGTGCTAATTTCAAAGTAATAGAATTCCACGGCGAGGCTATCAGAAATATGCCAATGTCAGGACGTCTTGTACTTTCAAATATGTCTGTGGAAGCTGGTGCTACAGCCGGTATAATCCCAGGAGACGAGGAAACAGAATTATACCTGAGAGTAGAAGGTGCACACAACAGTATTACACCTGTATTGCCAGATGATGATGCAAAATACTGTCAGATTATCGAAATCGATGCCAATTCATTCGAGCCACAGATAGCGTGTCCACACACAGTTGATAATGTGAAACCTATCAGCGAGGTAAAAGGTGTTAAAATAGATCAAATTGTTATCGGGTCCTGCACAAACGGCAGGCTTGATGACCTTGAAATTGCAGCTGAAATTTTAAAAGGGAAAAAAGTAGCTACAGACACACGTATGTTGATATTTCCTGCGTCATGGGAAATATATAAACTTGCGATGAAACAAGGTTTACTTGAAATATTTACGGATTCAGGAGCAGTTATAATGAATCCGGGATGCGGATGCTGTCTTGGAGTTCATCAAGGAGCAATTGGAGATGGCGAAGTAGCTTTATCAACAACTAACAGAAACTTTAAAGGAAGAATGGGCAATCCAAAAGGTGATGTTTATTTATGTTCGCCTGCAGTTGCAGCAACAAGCGCAATAACCGGAGAGATAACAAGCCCTTCGAAAGGAGTTAACAATGGGTAAAGTAGTATATATTTTTGGCAATGATATATCAACCGATGCCATTTATCCCGGGAGATATATGGCAACTGTTTTGCCAACGGAAACACCTCAGTTTTGCTTTGCTGATTATACAGAATTGAATACTAAACTGAATTCAAAAGAATATCCTGCAGGTTCAGTTATCATAGGTGGGAATAATTTCGGCACCGGTTCATCACGTGAACAAGCTGCATCAACAATACTTGGACATGGATTAGTAGTTATAGCTAAAGATTATGCTCGCATATTTCTTCAGAATGCAATTAACTTAGGGTTAAATTTAATTACGTGTCCCGATATTGAGGCTGATTTAGGTGACGAAATTGAAGTTTCCGGAGATAAAGTAATTAACAAAACAAAGGGTAAGGAGTTTAGCACTGTTCCCCTGCCAGCTGCACGTATGGCTATCGTAGAAGCAGGTGGACTTGTAGCATATACCAGAAAGAAAGTACTAGCGAAATACTCCAAATAATATTTAATTGTAATAAGTATAAAAGACCCATAGTATAAACTATGGGTCTTTTATTACATGCTCGTTGTTATTTCATATTTTGATATATCAGTTATTTTAAATTAACTGGGAGATTCTAAAGTTACTTAGTAAGTTCATTAAACTTAAGAGTGTTTTAAAGTAATTCAACCCAAAAGTATGAAGTTATTCAACAATTGAATTAAAAAACAATTTTATAGTTTTCTAAGAAATACCGAATAGACAAATTTCTGGAAGTTATTTTTATGGTATTCATGAATAAATCCATGATTCGACGCCAAATCGATAAACTGATTTACAGTTTTAAAGTTCATTACAGAATTGTGTAAATAAGAATAAGCAGTATTACTACGCGAAATCAGTTTTCCCAATACTGGCATAATTTTAGTGAAATAAAACTCGAAAAGAATATTTCTTTTTTCGAGATTAAACATTTCCAGAACAATTAACAACCCGTCCGGCCTTAAAATCCGATATATCTCATCTAATGATTTATTCAAATTACTGAAATTACGGATTCCAAAACCGATTGTAACAATATCTACTGAAGAACTCTCTAACGGCATATTTTCTGATTCGGCAACCTCAATTATAATTCTATCATCATCGCATTTCTTTTTTAGCATATCCAACATCTTAGGTGAGATGTCTAATGCATATATTTTTAACGGTGTTAAGTTTAACAGTTCAATTGCCATATCACCGGTTCCGGAAGCAAGATCAACAAGCATGTCACATTTGATATTATTCGACCTTATATATTTAACTATACCTTTACGCCATCTTTTATCAAGATTAGCAGTAAAAAAATGATTTAAAAAATCATATCTTCCTGCAATATCATCGAACATCGAACTTATGTTTTCTCTGGATTTGTCTAATTTCATATTTAATGGAATCTTAATGATTTAACAGGGTCAAACTTTGAAGCAAGGTATGATGGAATTAAAGTTGCAAGGAAAACCAGCACGAATGTAATACATGAAATAAGGATAACATATTCAGGAATTATAAGAATAGGAACATTTTTCATATAATAAAACTCCGGCAACGAAAAGAACTTGTATTTTTGTTCAATTAAAGATAGAGTTAATCCAAAAAAATTACCCATCATAATTCCAATTACACCTATAATAAGACCATCAAATATAAAAATCTTCATTATATCTTTCCTTGAAGCTCCAAGAGATTTAAGTATCCCTACTGATTGAGTCTTTTCCAAAACAAGCATCAGAAGTGTCCCAACTATGTTAAAAGTTGCAACAATGATAATTAACCCAAGAATAACAGGAGTAGGTGCTTTTTGCAATTCAACCCAAGTAAAAAGCCCTTTGTATAACTTGAAAAGTGAACGTGGATAAAACGGATAACCGAGAACCTGTTTAATTTTTGAAACTGTCAACTCTACCTTTTCTACGTCTTTTATATTCATTTCAATCCCAGAAACATAATTACCATAGTTAAATAACTTTTGCGCAGTGAGCAAATCAGTATAGATTAATATATCATCATAATCCCTTAAACCAGTCTCATAAATACCAGAAACAATAAATTGTTTAATTTTTGGTGTATTCAGTGGCGAAGGAATTCCTTGCAGCCCAAACACGATTACTTTACTTCCTACCTGAATATTCAATTTTTCAGCAAGTTTATCACCGACTATCAATCTTGAAAATATTGTATCAATTGGCAGAAGATTATATTCTCCCTTTTTAATATTATACTTTGTGGAAGACAAATCAGATTCCTGGATTACGCCTTTAAGCATGATACCTTCTACATTTTCTTTAAATCTGATTACCGCTTCTTTCTGAACGTAAGCAGTAATACCTGTTGTTTCCTGAATACTATCACGAATTGTTGTGAAGGCTTCCTTGTAGTCTTTAATGCCTTCCGGTTTAAAGGAATGAATTTGTATATGGGAAACTAAACCTGCAACTTTATCTCTAATTTCTTTTTCAAAGCCATTGAGAATTGAAATAGCAATAATTAGCGCAGCAACACCTAATGTAACGCCAAGGATTGAAATGTAAGTTATAAATGAAATAAACTTAGAATCTTTTTTAGAGAAAAGGTAACGTTTAGCTATGAAGTATTTATAATTCATTTCAGTTTAATAAATATGCTCTGATAAATTCATCAATGTTTCCATCCATAACAGATTGAGTATCTGAAGTTTCATATCCAGTTCTGTGATCTTTTACCATATTGTATGGATGAAATACGTATGAACGAATCTGACTTCCCCACTCAATCTTCTTCTTGGTTTTTTCAATATCATTTAATTTCTCAAGCTGTTTTTCTTTTTCCATCAAATATAATTTCGAACGCAACATTTTCATTGCACTCAGCTTATTCGAAAGCTGTGAACGTTCCGCCTGGCACTGTACTACAATACCGGTAGGTATATGCGTAATTCTAATTGCCGTTTCTACTTTATTAACATTTTGTCCCCCAGCGCCGCCAGCTCTGAATGTATCAATCTTTAGATCATTTTGATTTAATTCAATTTCTATGTTATCGTCTATTACAGGAGAAACAAAAACCGCAGCAAAAGAAGTATGGCGTTTCTTATTAGCATCAAAAGGTGATATTCTTACCAAACGATGTACACCATTTTCTGCTTTAAGATATCCGTAAACATATTCACCGGATATTTCTAAAGTAGCACTCTTTATTCCGGCACCATCGCCATCAAGTCTATCGACTAAAGATACTTTAAATTTATTTCTATCAGCAAAGCGTGTGTACATTCTTAAAAGCATATCAGCCCAATCCTGAGCTTCTGTACCACCTGCACCAGAATTGATTGTTAAAATTGCATCATTTTTATCGTCTTTATCAGACAGAGTGTTTTTGAACTCTAAGTCAGACAAGTAAATTTCGAAATCGGCAATTTCAGAATCAAGTTCAGAGGTGATGCTATCATCCTTTTCAGATTCACCAATTTCCATTAGAATATCAATATCAGAAAGCTTTTTTTCTGCCATTTTGAAATCATCAATCCATTTTTTAAGATTAGAAATTTCCTGAAGGATAGATTGTGCGGTTTTCTGATCTTCCCAGAAATTATTTTCCTGAGAAAGTTTATCTAATTCAGAAAGTTTTGATATTTTAACAGGTATTTCAAAGAAACCTCCTTAGAGTTTCTAATTTTTCTCTCGAGTCTTTTAATCTATATTTCTGTTGTTCAAACATATATTCAGTTATCTTACAATATTAAATTTTCCTAAATTACAAAATTTATATGTTATTAAAAAGTTTATTCAAGCTTTAGGATGAGCATTTTTATATACTTTTCTAAGTTTTTCAGGGTTTACGTGAGTATAAATCTGTGTAGTTGAGAGATTTTCATGACCGAGTAAATCTTTTACAGCTCTTATATCAGCCCCATTATCAAGTAAATGAGTAGCAAACGAATGTCTTAATACGTGCGGTGAAGTTTTTTTAATGCCTGTTACAGATGAAAGATGTTTCTTGACCATTCTTCTTACTTCAGTCGCATAAAGTTTTTTGCCTTTTTTACTCATAAATAACAAATCTAGTTTATTTATGTTAATGATATCTCTAATCTGGATATAATTTTTAATTGCTATAGCAGCTTTGGAGCCAAAAGGAACAATTCGTTGTTTTGAACCCTTACCGAGAACTTTAACAGTATTATTCAAGAAATTGATATCGACAATCTTTATATTGATTAATTCAGATAAACGAATACCTGTTGAATAAAATACTTCAATTATTGCTTTGTTAATAAAATTCAGCTCATCATCTCCTACTTTATCAAGCAAAGCATTAATTTCATTAACAGAAAGATATGAGGGAAGTTTCTTTTCAATTTTGGGAAATCCAATTCCTGCAGATAAATTTGACTTTACAACACCCTTTTTATAAAGATATTTAAAAAATGACTTTATAACAGATATCTTTCTTGAAACTGTCCTATTAGAGTATTTTCTTGTTTTTTTAATATCCAATTTTTGCTTTTCAAACAAATCAGCAAAAAACGATTTAAGAATCAATAAATCAATATTGTTTACGTTTATATCAGGTAAGTTCTCTGGTTCAGGAGAAAAGACTTCCCCGTTATGAAAAGTTAAAACCAGAAAATCTACAAACTGCAATAAATCTGTCCTGTAAGAAATTAAAGTATTATTTGAATAATTTCGTGCAAGGTTTAAATATTCAATAAACTCATTAACTAATACAATAATATTAGTTTGTTTCAACATTTTCAGTTTTTAGTATTTCCTTATGTTTACACTTTGTACAGTAAAGAAATTCACCATCTTTCACGGTCTTCTTCTTTACCAAATAGGAATTATCACAATTGTTGCAATTTTTCATAACGGGCATTGAATTTTCAATGAAATCACAGTCAGGATAATTTGTACACCCATAAAATATTGTTCTGCGTTTACCTGCACGTCTTTCCAGGATTTCACCTTTACTACATTTAGGACATTTTATTCCGAGTGTTACAGGTTTAATTCCTCTGCATTTAGGATAATTAATGCACCCATAGAATTTACCGTAGGGACCAACCTTTAACAGCATTTCCCCACTGCAAACTGGACAAACAATGTTCTCAACAGGTTTTTGTTCAACAGGTTCATTATTCTCATATGATAATGTACCTTTACATTTAGGATACTTTTCACAGGCATAGAAAAGTCCATTTTTACCCCATTTCTTTAGCATAATAGCACCTGTTTTATCTCCACATTCAGGACATTTAATGTCTGTCTTTTCAATCAGCGATTTTTTTATAGCAGGTGCTGCTTCATCGGCAATTTGCAAATCCTTATTAAACGGTATATAAAAATCGTCAAGAACATTTTTATAGGTATTTTCCCCATTTGCGATTGTATCAAGTTCTTCTTCCATTTCTGCAGTAAACTGAGTATTAATTACATCAGGAAAATATTCCTGCAGAATTTTATTTACCTGTATTCCAAGTTCAGTGGCAAATAATTTTCTTTCGACAAGGTCTACATATTTTCTGTCTATTACAGTTGAAACGATAGAAGCAAAGGTACTAGGTCTACCTATACCAAGTGCATCGAGCTGTTTTATAAGACTACTTTCAGTAAATCTTGGAGGTGGATTTGTAAAATGCTGTTCTTTATTAATACTTGCAGCTTTAAGATTATCATCTACATTTAAATCATCAGGTAATAATGATAAATCATCGTCCTCATCTGTATTATTTTGATCCTCGAGTAACTCTTCATAAACTTTCAAAAATCCAAGAAATTTTGCAACTCTTCCAGTCGCTTTAAAAAGATAAACTGTTTTATTTCCTGACGGACTAAAAGCCTTAATCAAAATTGTCTTCTGGTCGAAGACAGCAGGAGTCATTTGAGATGAAACAAATCTCTGCCAAATCAAAGTATAAAGGGATAATAAACTCTTATCCAGTTTTTTCAGTTTATCAGGAGAAAGTGTCACATCGGTTGGTCGAATAGCTTCATGTGCATCCTGTGCTTTAACAACCTTTTTAGAAGCTGATCTTACTATGTTTGAAACATACTCTTCCCCATAATTATCAACTATATACTTATTTGCAAGATCACGGGCATCGTCGCTTATTCTTGTTGAATCAGTTCTCATATAAGTTATCAATCCAATATTACCTTCACCTTTTTTAATTTCCACACCTTCATAAAGTTTTTGAGCCAGCTGCATTGTTCTTTTCGGAGCCATACCAAGCTTTGTGGATGCAGTTTGCTGCAAAACAGAAGTAGTAAATGGAAGTGGAGCATTCCTTTTAACTTCACGAATCTGTATATCTGTAATTTTGAATTTATTACTCTTTAAATCCTCAACAATTTTATAAGCTTCGTCTATATTATGAATACAAGGTTCATCACCATTATACTTAATAATATTCTCATCAATTTTGTATAGTTTAGCGTTAAATGGTTTTGAGCTTCCAGAAGGTTTTGAAAACAAACCAATTATTGACCAATATTCTTTTGGAACAAAATTCCTGATTTCCTGCTCACGTTCACAAATAAGTCTTAAAGCAACAGACTGGACTCTCCCGGCAGATAAACCAAAGAATAGTGATTTCCAGAGGAATGGGCTCACCTTATAACCGAGGATTCTATCCATTACTCTTCTTGCCATTTGCGATTCAACAAGTTTATCATCAATATCCAAAGGATTCTTCATTGCTGTTTCAACACCTACTTTCGTAATCTCGTTAAACAGAACCCTTTTAATATTTTTATTTACCTTTATAATTTCATCAGCAATATCGGCAGCAATCGCCTCACCTTCG
Source organism: uncultured Ignavibacteriota bacterium (assembly GCA_903901375.1). Classification (GTDB taxonomy): domain Bacteria; phylum Bacteroidota; class Ignavibacteria; order Tepidaquicellales; family Tepidaquicellaceae; genus CAIKZJ01. The sequence continues at coordinate 4,498 of CAIUQV010000618.1, read as the reverse complement.
CGGTCCGGGTCAGTAGCGATGTATACACTCTTGACTTTAGATGCAAGTTCCTTAATATTTTTTACAACTTTTTCCTTACCTTCAATTATATCATAAGTTGGCTGATAACCATTTTCAATATCAATATTGATTTTATTTCTAGGAAGATTTTTAATATGTCCAACAGTAGCTTCAACAACATACTCTTTACCAAGATATTTGTTTATTGTTTTTGCTTTTGACGGTGACTCAACTATAACTAATGATTTAGCCATTTATTTTAATTATTTATACCAATTGATTTTAAATAAAAGTTCTCTTTTTTTCTCATATAAATTTTCTGCTGCTTAGTTTTATCATCCAGACCATTCAGATGGAGTAATCCATGAATTATTACTCTAAAAAGCTCACTCAGAAAAATTGATTTAAATACAAAAGAATTACGATATACAGATTCGACAGAAACCAGAATATCACTTTCCACAATATTATCTTCGTTGTATTTAAAAGTAATAATATCTGTTTCGTAATTATGTTTAAGATATTTCTTATTATATTGTGAAATTACCTTATCATCACAAAAATACAAATTAATTATGTCAATTTTGCATTTTTCAGAAAACAATACGTAATCAATAAGGGTTTTTAATGTTTTTTTCAATAATACTTTGCTAATTATTTCAGGCAAAGTAACATTATCAAACGTAAAATTTACTTTAGTTTTAGACACAGTGTATGATTAAAATAATTAAATAGATTCAATAACCGACAATGCAACAGCGGATAGCAATTTTTCGGAATTAAGGTTCAAGAAATCTGAGCTTATAGTCTTTTTATTAACGTTTGAGTACAATGAACAATCCCCCTGTTTGGAAATGATTAGACCAGAAACAGTATTTTCATTTTCAGAGTAAAATATTATCTCTTCAAGCATCTGACTAACTATAAAATTTTTGCAAGACTGCAATTGTAAATGTGAATTTTCAGAATAAACAGAAACAAGGTTATCACCTTCAGTATCGAGAAATATATCTAATGCTATATTATTTTTCAATTTTGAGTTTGTAATTGTAAAAGAATATGATATATCACTTTTTATCATTTTAACATCAAAAAGGCTTTCCAGAATTGATAAATTTTCTCTATTTAAAACTTTTTTGTATTCGCTATTATCCATTATTATATTTACAATTATACACCTTTTATTAAAACGAAAAAATACTAATTAAGTTTCACTTTTGAGCTAGCGACGGGACTTGAACCTGCGACCTGCTGATTACGAATCAGCTGCTCTACCAGCTGAGCTACGCTAGCAATTTCAACATTAAAATTAATTGTTAAAGTTAAAAATTATTAAATTATATACTATGTTCCTTCAGAATAGTCTTCATTGTATTTAATTTGTTCTTTTGTAAGCTTATCAATTTTAATACCCATTGTTGATAATTTAACTCCTGCAATTGCCTGATCCATTGATTCCGGAAGAACATGAACATTAACCGATAATTTTTTCCCGGCTTTATAAGAATTAACAAGAGCTAACTGAGCATTAAATTGATTAGCGAAAGACATATCCATAACCTCAGAAGGATGTCCTTCTGCTGCCGATAGATTCACGAGTCTGCCTTTAGCAAGAATGTATATTTTTCTGCCATCCTTCATTGTATATTCTTCGCAATTTGGTCTGATTGTTCTTACAGATTTCTTTAATCTGTTCAAATCTTCTAAATTTATTTCACAATCATAATGACCTGTATTACAAACAATAGCACCGTCTTTCATAGATGCAAAATGTCTTCCAACTATAACATCTTTTACACCTGTAGCTGTTACGAAAATATCACCGACTTTAGCTGCATCATCCATTTTCATTACTCTATGTCCTTCTAAAGTAGCTTTAAGTGCTGATGTTGGTTTAACTTCAGTGGCGATAGTTGAAGCACCAAGTCCTTTAGCTCTTGTTGCGACTCCGCTTCCGCAATGCCCGTAACCGGCAACAACAAAATTCTTGCCTGCTATAAGGACGGAAGTAGCTCTTAATATTCCATCAATAGTAGATTGACCAGTACCATAAACATTATCAAAATCCCATTTAGTTATAGAATCATTGACGGCAAAAACCGGATATTTCAAAGCTCCCTGTTCTGCCATTTTTCTTAACCTATGAACACCAGTTGTTGTTTCCTCTGTACCACCAATAATAGAAGGAATAAGGTTCTTATATTTATTATGAACGGTAAAAATTAAATCTGCACCGTCATCAAGTGTTAGTTGCGGTTTAAAATCCAAAGTTCTGTCAATACACCAGTAAAACTCTTTTGTATTCATACCGTGCCATGCATAAATAGATACTCCATCAACAGCTAATGCTGCAGCAACGTCGTCCTGAGTTGATAATGGATTACATCCACTCCAAGATAACTCTGCACCTGCATCAATGAAAGTTCTTATAAGAACAGCTGTTTCTTTTGTAACATGAAGACAACCTGCTATTTTGAAACCTTTGAAAGGTTTAGTTTTCTTGTATTTTGCTCTTAATGCCGCCAAAACGGGCATTCTTGATTCTGCCCATTCTATTTTCGTCTTTCCCTGAGCTGCTAATTTCAAGTCCCTTACTTTAAACTTGTTATTCTTTGCCATAGTTTTTGATTCGTTTAGTTTTTAATTATTATTAATAATACAATTTTTAAATTTTTAATAAAATTTATATTTTCATGACTATATTCATTTCAAACTTATACCTAAATCGTCTAATTGTTCTTCAGAAACAATATTTGGAGCATTATCCATCAACGAAGATGCACTAACAGTTTTAGGAAAAGCTATTACATCTCTTATCGATTTAGTGCCACATAACATAGCTATAATTCTGTCGAAGCCAAAGGCGACACCTCCATGAGGGGGTGCTCCGTATTTAAAAGCTTCAAGAATGAAACCAAATTTCTCATTTGCCTCTTCATCTGTGAGTCCAATAATATTGAATACTTTCTTTTGAATTTCACTATTATGTATTCTGATACTTCCGCTACCTATCTCATTCCCGTTGTAAACAAGGTCGTAACAATTTGCCCTAATAGAAAGTATTTCTTCCCTATCTTTACTATCTAAATATTTCATAAAGTCATTCTTGGGAGATGTAAAAACGTGGTGCTCACCTGCATACTTATTAGAATCTTCATCATAATTGAACAACGGAAAATCTGTTATCCAAATAAATTCGTGTTTATTATTGTCAAGCAGATTGAAATCTTCGGCAATTTTTAGTCTAAGCTGACCAAGTGCATTAAGTACGAGATTTTTTCTACCGGATACTATAAAGACAAAATCTCCCTGTTTGAGATTCATATTGCTTCTAAAGAAATCTATTTCATCATTGCTTAAAAACTTCAAAATTGACGATTGGATTTCATTATTTTCATTCATTTTCAGGAAAGCCAAACCAGCAAACCCAAGTTTTTTGACAAAGTCAGTATACGAATCAGATATTTTTCTAGTTATTTCAATTTTCCCCGGGCCATCGTTCATATTAATTTTAATACAAGCAATTATTCCATTAGAATTTACAATATTTTTAAATACAGTAAATTCTGAATTCACGAATCCCTCTGTAATATCATTGATAACCATTAAATCTTTAATTCTCATATCAGGTTTATCAATTCCATATTTGCTGAGAGCCGTATCATACGTCATTTGAGGAAACTCATCGGGTAAATTATAATTAATAGTATCACTCCATATTTTACGAAATAATCCCTGAGATATTTTAAAAATATCTTCCTGATCAACAAATGACATTTCAATATCAATCTGTGTGAATTCCGGCTGCCTGTCTGCCCTTAAATCTTCATCTCTGAAACATTTGCAAATCTGCACATACCTATCAAATCCAGAAACCATTAACAATTGTTTATAAGTCTGAGGCGACTGTGGAAGTGCATAAAACTTACCTTTATGAACCCTGGATGGAACCAGATAATCTCTTGCCCCTTCCGGTGTAGATTTCATTAATATTGGTGTTTCAACTTCAATAAAATTAAAATCTGAAAAATAACTATGAACAATTTGATAAACTTTATTTCTTAAAATCAGATTTTCGTAAACTTTTCTTCTTCTTAAATCCAAATATCTATACTGCAGCCTTAAATCTTCATTTGCTTTAACATCTTCTTCAATAACAAACGGTGTGACAGATGATTCATTTAACACCTGCATCTCAAAAACATGCACTTCAATTTCACCAGTCTTTAAATTCTTATTAGGATTTTCCCGCTTCAAAACAATTCCTGAACAAGAGATTACAAATTCATTTCCTATTTTTGAGACTAAAGCGTGCAATTCTTCGTATTCAGGTGTTATTTTAAGCTGAGTAATTCCATACCTATCCCTCAAATCTATAAAATACAGGCCACCTAAATCACGTTTTTTTGCTACCCAACCATTCAATGTAACATTTTGTCCAATTGAAAAAGTGTCTAAATTACCACATGTATGTGTTCTCTTTTTATAATTCATTTAT
>CAIUQV010000617.1 GCA_903901375.1 uncultured Ignavibacteriota bacterium | reverse complement strand
GGTACCTTGCCATACGAAATCATTGGGAAATATGGTGCGGCAAAGGTAATGTTGAAACCGGCTTCACCCGGAACAGGATTAATCGCAGGTGGTGGAGTAAGAGCAGTTTTAGAATCTGTGGGTGTACAGGACGTTTTGACTAAATTATTAGGTTCGTCAAACCCGCATAATGTTGTTAAAGCAACAGTTAGTGCTTTAAAAAATCTTAAAGATGCCAGAATGATAGCTGATAAACGTGGTATCGGATTAGCAGAACTTTTTTCAATGTAAATGAATTATAAACGTTAATGGAAAAGAATTTAAAAATAACACAAACAAAAAGCATAATAGATACAACTGTAAGGCAGAAAAGAACCATTGAGGCATTGGGTTTAGGCAGACCAAATTATTCAGTCGTTAAAAAAGATACTCCTCAGATAAGAGGAATGGTTGAAAAAGTGAAACATTTGGTTAAAATAGAAGTATTACAATAAACAAGTTTTCAGCAATATCAGATAATAAAAGCAATACAGTTAAAAACTATTTAAAAACAAAATGAAAGGTAACAAAATGAAATTTGCAAAATTACTCTCAGTTGTTCTATTAGCAGTAATGCTGATATCTACTGTTTCCTACGGACAGAGTATTCCTAGTGGAACGGGAAGATATGAAGCATTAGGTTACAATCCTTTTATAAAGGATGCATCTATAGATATTAACAGAAATCCGGCATGGACAACTGTTTACAGAAATTATGTATTCGGTGACATCGGTAGAACTGAAGTTGGAACAGACCAATATCAGTTAACTGAACAATTCATCGGTGCAAACTTTGGTGTTTCTAAAGATTTATCTTTAGGTTTAGTTTTAAATAAATTTGAAGATAGTTGGACAGAATTCTCACCATTTTCAGATTCAGTTGGAGTACAAAGACCAGTAGCACCTTTAAAGGTCACATTAGGCTGGCAATTATCTCCTAAATTTGCATTAGGTTTTGCACCTTACTATGCAGCATGGTCAAGTGAAAATCAGTCAAGTGCAACAAATATCTCTAAATGGAGTTCAAGTTCAGTTGGTGCAACATTAGGTATGCTTTCGAAATTAGATGCAGGATGGATTGAAGGTGCTGTAGATTTCAAATCAAATAGCTACAAAAGAGATGCAACTGTTGGTACAACAAATCAAATTGATAACAGTGAAGGTGGAATGAATATTGCAGTTTTTGCAAGAGGTTTCTTCACAGTAAATAAATCTATGGGAATCAACTTAGTTCCTTATTTAGGTTTCTCAACATATAGCTGGAACCCAATGATTACACCTACACCTATTGGTTACCCGAATGAAAAGTTCTCACACATGAACTTTAACGGTGGTCTTGGTGTAAATATGCCTATTTTAGAACAAGGTTTATTAGCAGGTGGTTTATCATTTGGTTATCATCAGATGAAAGATGAATCTGCACCTTTAAATGCAACAAACACTATTACTTCTTTTGTATTACCACAGTTTAATATCGGACTTGAATGGCCGTTCACAGACTGGTTTACTGGCAGACTTGGATATTCAAGAGCAGTATCATCAGTAAAGAATGAATTAGTTGCAAGTTCAGTAACTACATATACAAAGGGTACAGCAGTTACATCACCAGATCAAACAATTACAGCAGGTTTAGGTTTCCATTTCAACAGATTCAGTATTGACGGATCAGTTGGTGAAAGATTATTCAAAAATGGATTCTATTTAATGACTGGAAAAACAAACGATATGTTTGGAATGTTATCAGCATCTTACAGTTTTGGAAAGTAAGATTCTTTTAAATATATAAATTGTAGTTTAAAAGACCCCTTGCTTGTTACAAGGGGTCTTATTATTAGTCAAATATAAAAATAAATGAACATACTCAGTAACTTAAAATACGCAGAAGGCTCAAGAAAAAGGAAAAAGAGAGTCGGTAGAGGTCAGGGATCCGGAATTGGCGGTACTTCCACGAGAGGTGAAAACGGAGCAAAGTCACGTTCGGGTAATAAATACAGAGCTTGGTTTGAAGGCGGACAAATGCCGCTTCAAAGAAGAGTTCCTAAGTTTGGATTTAAGAATATTAACAGAGTTGAGTATAACGTATTAAATCTTGGCGGTATCCAGAAACTTATTGACGAAGGTAAGATAAAGGAAACTGTTGTAGATATTAAGTATTTTCTTGATTTTGGTTTTGTTAAAGATTCACGTAAACCTTTGAAAATTTTAGGTAATGGTGAATTAAAGTCTAAACTTGAAATCTCAGCAAACTCATTTAGCAAATCAGCAAAAGATAAAATCGAAAACCTCGGAGGAAAAGCCATCATAATATGAGCGGTTTCGTAGAAAATTTCAGGAATATATTCAAGATAGAAGAGCTCAGAACGAGAATCTTCTTTACTATTGCCTTGTTGGTAGTAGTTAGAATTGGTGCTCACATCACTTTACCTGGTATAGACGCATCTATACTTGCGGAAGCAAACAAAAATTCAAATGCCGGTGGTTTATTTGGTTTATATGATATGTTTGTTGGTGGAGCATTTAGTAAGGCTGCGGTATTTTCTTTGGGTATTATGCCTTACATCAGTGCATCTATTATTATACAGTTATTAGGTGCCGTTTTCCCATACTTCCAGAAACTTCAAAAAGAAGGTGAAGAGGGCAGGAAAAAAATTAATCAATTGACAAGACTGGGAACCATTCCTGTTGCAGCATTGCAGGCATGGGGTATCAGTGTTCAATTGGCAAGCCGTAGAGCAGGTGAATTACATATAATCAGTCCGGAAGTTTCCATGTTTGTTTTTACAATGGCGACTGTTATATTTTTAACTGCCGGTACAATTCTGCTGATGTGGTTTGGAGAACAGATTACAGAAAGAGGAATTGGAAACGGCATATCTCTTATAATTTTTATAGGGATTATTGATAGATTTCCTTATTCAATATTTGATGAATATCAGATAATTGCATCAGGTGTCAGGAACATTTTGATTGAAGTTATTTATATTGCAGGTTTTGTATTTATTATAGCTGGTGTTATAGCGGTTACTATTGCAACCAGAAAAATTCCTGTGCAATATGCAAAAAGGGTAGTAGGTAGAAAAGTTTTTGGTGGTGTCACACAGTACATTCCTTTAAAGGTGAATCAGGCTGGTGTCATGCCTTTGATATTTGCTCAGTCAATAATGTTTAT
>CAIUQV010000616.1 GCA_903901375.1 uncultured Ignavibacteriota bacterium | reverse complement strand
TTGGGGATTTCTTCTTCAGCGGTCTCGATGTTAATACTATCGAAAAGAATAAACTTCTTCCACTTAAAAGTTATTTCGACAGAATTGATAAAATCAGCGATAAGACCGAACTGATAAAAGTTGTTTCAGAACTCCAGAGCTTTTTTATCTCCCCTATGTTTTCTTTCTATGTCGGTCAGGACCTTATGAATAGCAGTAAGTATGCTCTCTACTTAAGCCAGGGCGGTATTGGTCTTCCGGACAGGGACTACTATTTCAACACAGACGAAAGAAACAAGAATATCCGTACAGAATATAAAAAGCACTTGAGCAAAATGCTTTCACTTATTGTACCTAAAGCAGATTCGAAAGTGCATCAGACTGTTTACGATATTGAGTATGACCTCGCTAAAGTTTCCAGAAAGCTTGAAGACCTTAGAGACGATTATGCTAATTATAACAAGAAGTCTGTCAGTGAATTGTCAAAGATTACTCCATCTATTGAATGGAAATCAATGTTCAGTTCTTATGGATTAAAAAATATTAATGAAGTTATTGTAGGACAACCAGAGTTTTTTGAAGGTCTTGAAAAAGCCATCGATAAGTATTCGCTTGATGACTGGAAAGCATACCTGAAATGGAATGTACTTAATTCCACTGCTTCACTTCTCTCAGATGATGTTGATAAACTGAATTTTGATTTCTACGGAAAGGTAATGTCCGGTACTACTGAACAAAGACCCAGATGGAAGAGGGTTCTTGATAATACTAATGAACTTCTCGGCGAAATTCTCGGAATGGAATACGTCAGGCTGTATTTTCCGCCTGAAGATAAAGAAAGAACTAAAGATATAGTAAACAATATGGTTGATGCTTTTGCATCGAGAATTAAAAAGCTTGACTGGATGAGTGAGCCAACTAAACAAATGGCTCTTAAGAAACTTGGTACTATGGTTAAAAAGATTGGCTATCCGGATGTCTGGAAAGATTATTCCACTTTGTCAATATCCCGTGATTCATACGTCAGCAATGTTCTCAACGCAAGAAAATGGGAGTTTAACGATATGGTCTCAAGATACAGCAAACCTGTAGATAGAACCGAATGGCATATGAATCCCCAGACATACAACGCTTACTATAATCCTTCCAACAATGAAATTGTAATCCCGGCAGCTATTCTTACTGTGCCGGGTAAGAAAATGAGCGAAGTTGACGATGCTTTTCTGTACGGCTTCATCGGTGCAAGTACTATCGGTCACGAAATGACTCACGGTTTCGACGACCAGGGCAGACTGTACGATGAAAACGGAAACCTGAAAGGATGGTGGACTTCCGAAGATTCAGTCAAGTTTGTAAAAAAATCACAGCTGATGATAGATCAGTATAGTAATTACGTTGTTCTCGATTCTATGCACGTCAACGGTAAAGCAACTCTTGGTGAAAATATTGCCGACCTTGGAGGACTCGTTATTGGTCTTGAAGCTCTGATGAACACATCCGAAGGTAAAGAGAATAAGGAAATTGGCGGCTTTAATGCACTGCAGAGGTATTTCCTCGGATATGCATATTCATGGGCTGTTTATTACAGACCTGAAACTCTCGCAAGAAGAATAATGACCGACGTTCATTCTCCCGCTTTCCTGCGCGTAAACGGACCTTATGCTAATATTAATGAATTCTATAAAGCTTTTAACATAAAGAACGGGGATAAATTATTCAGAGATGAAAATATTAGAGTTCAAATCTGGTAAATTTCTTTTTGTAAAATTTAAAAGGGGAATCTTTCAAAGATTCCCCTTTGTTTTATAATTAAATTTAAACTTATGCTGTACTTATTCCGTTATACGCTTTTCTTTTAATAAATCTCTTATTTCTGTCAGCAGCTTCTCTTCATTTGTTGGCTCTGGCGGCGCAGCAGGTTCATCCTTCTTCTTCATTGTCACTTTCTGATATGCTTTAAGCACTATAAAAATACAAAAACCGATAAGCAAAAAATCTATAGTGTTCTGTATAAAAGCACCATAATTCAGCGAAACTTCTGAAACAGCAGGGGATACAACCTGTGTTCCGTTCATTACTGCGTCTTTTCCTGATTGTATAACCAGCTTTAATTGTTTGAAATCTACCTTCCCAAGCAGAATCCCAATAGGTGGCATTAAAATATCGTTAACCAGCGATGTAACAATTTTTCCGAATGCACCTCCGATAATGACGGCAATCGCTAAATCAAGTACATTGCCTTTCATTATAAATTCTCTGAACTCTTTTATTAATGACATTTTGTAATATTTAGGTTTTGTTAATATAGTAATATTTAGTCTCTTGTTAAATATCATAATAAAGAAGTGAAATGTATTAAAACTCTGAATCCTTCCCGGATTGATGTAATAAGTTTTATACTCTGAATTCAGACTTGAATGTTCTGTTTAAAACAGATATATTTATCTGCTTACAAAATTAAGAAACACTATATGAAAAGAACAATTATAACTATAGATGAATCAAAGTGCAACGGTTGCGAAGAATGCGTTAACGGTTGCCACGAAGGCGCACTTCAGATGATAGACGGTAAAGCAAAACTTGTCAGTGAATTATTCTGCGATGGTCTTGGTGCCTGTATTGGCACGTGTCCCGAAGGTGCTATAATTCTCGAGGAGAGGGAAGCCGAACCGTACAGTGAACTCGCAGTTATCGAAAGAATTTCCAAACAGGGTGAAAAAGTTATTCTTGCGCATCT
>CAIUQV010000615.1 GCA_903901375.1 uncultured Ignavibacteriota bacterium | reverse complement strand
TATCGGGGGTGCTTCTATTCAGTCAGTGAAATCTCTTGAGTTGCCATTGTCTAATGAAGATGAGTAAAAAATACATTCTTCCCCCTGTTCTGGCAGGGGAAGAATTAATCTTAAATGTTTTTTAAAACTCCTGCCGAAAGTAATACGATAATTATAATTCCAAGCACAATTCTGTATATTATAAATATTAAATTGCTTCTTGTCTTTAGAAAGTTGATTAAAAAAGCTATCGCCATATATCCTACTACACCCGATACTATAGTTGAAAGTAATAGCCCTATTACATTCTCGTTCAGCAATGCCGCTCTTTCGCTGTAAAGTTCATACACTCCGCTAAGTGCAACTGCAGGTATACTTAAAAGGAAAGAATATCTCGCAGCTGTTTCTCTTTTTAGTCCGCTGAAAAGTCCTGCTGTTATCGTAACGCCGCTTCTCGAACTTCCCGGTATCAAAGCAACTGCCTGTGCAAAACCGATTATTATACCATCCCAGATTGTTATGTCTTTTAAATCTTTTTTCTTCGAAGCTATTTTCTCGGCTATAAAAAGTAATAATGCTAATCCGATTAATGAACCTGCAACAACATATAATCCTCTGAAATCACCTTCAATGTGTTTCTTCAGTGTCAGTCCAAATAACGAAATAGGAATTGTACCGACTATAATAAGCATCGACAGTCTGGCATAAGGGTCTGTTACGAAATCTCTTGTTTTTAGTGCACCAAAAAATCCTTTTAATAATTCTCCAATGTCGTTCCTGAAATATACAAGTGTCGCAATCAACGTTCCTATCTGTATTACAGCCGTGTATGCAGCTCCTGGGTCGTCCCAGTGCAAAAGGGCAGGTAATATTCTTATGTGTGCCGTACTGCTTATTGGGATGAATTCAGTCAGTCCCTGAATTATTCCGTATATTATTCCTTCGATTATTTTCTGCATAGTTAAAATATATAAAATTCAATTCCAAGCCTTAAACCTATCATAAAACTGCTCAGGTTCACGCTCTCACCGGCTGCATTCTTTAATTCTTTCCCGTCTCCGCCTTTCAGGTTTCCTGAAAACACATTGCCTACATAACCGTTAATGTACCCGGCAAGATTCTTTCCCATCTGTATTGAAAATGTACCCTCTGCTTTTGCAAGTACTCCTGTTGATGTATATGTGCCAATGTTTGTTATGTATGAAACCGATTCAAGTTTCGAAAAAACCGGTCCCGCACCTGCTCCTACTTTGAAGAAATGATAATCACCCGGAAAAATATAGTTCAATGTCAGTACTATCTGATGATTGTTGTAATCAAATGTATTATTGGGATATGTTGATACTCTGTTGCTTTTTATCAGGTATGAGTAGTCAAGTTTCATTGCAAGATTTTTCGAAACCTGTCTTTCCACATTTCCGAAAAATTCAAATGCCGTCCTGAAATCTTTAATCTTCTGATTGTCGCTCAGTGTGTTGTAATTCGGTAATTCGTAACCGATGAACGTATTCAGCGAACTGTTGTTTCCGTAAGCCGCACCCATTCCTAAAGCAAATGAAGTGTATCTTTTGTTCTTCCCCTGTTCGCCAAAAGACCTGGGAGCTTTTTCCTGCGCAGATAAATATCCGCCGGATACCAGTGAAAACAGCAATGTAAGTACAAAGATACTTTGCATTGCTGATTTAATAATTTGTTTTGTCATTATGAATTTATTGTTTCCTATACGTCTATGTTTGCGTATTTTGCATTGTCTTCTATGAACTTCCTTCTCGGTTCAACTTCCTCACCCATAAGTATTCTGAACAATTTATCAGCTGCAAGTGCATTTTCATTCGTTACCAGTAAAATCGTTCTTGTTTCCGGATTCATAGTCGTTGCCCATAGCTGTTCCGGATTCATTTCTCCAAGACCTTTAAACCTTGAAATGTGAACCTTGGTACTGCTTTCGGTTCCGGTTGATTCTTCGCCTTCCATCACAATCGATTTCTTGTCTACCTTAAAGTTCTTTAGAATTTCATCTCTTTCGTCATCATTGTATGCATATATTTCAGATTTACCTTTTTTAATCTTGTATAAAGGCGGCTGTGCAATAAACAGCTTGCCGGTATCGATTATCGGCTTCATATGTCTGAAGAAAAATGTAAGTAAAAGTGTTCTGATGTGTGAACCGTCAACGTCGGCGTCGCACATGATGATTATTTTATCATACCTGATTTTATTTTCATTGAATTCTTCTGAATCTCCTATGCCTGCACCTATAGCAGTTATCATCGTACGTATTTCTTCGTTTTCATAAATCTTGTTCTTTCTTGCTTTTTCTACGTTAAGTATTTTTCCCTTAAGCGGTAATATTGCCTGAAACCTTCTGTCTCTTCCTTGTTTTGCAGAACCGCCCGCAGAGTCACCCTCTACAAGGTAAAGCTCACATAGCGCCGGGTCTGTCAGAGAACAGTCTGCAAGTTTTCCGGGCAGTCCGGATATTTCAAGAGCGTTCTTTCTTCTTGCAAGTTCTCTCGCATGCCTTGCCGCTTCTCTCGCTTCTGCCGCTCTTACGCACTTCTCTAATATTTTCTTCGCAACTGAAGGATTCTCTTCAAGGTATTCGCTTAATTGCTCTCCGGCTATCGACTGAACAATACCTTTCACCTCGCTGTTACCAAGTTTTGTTTTTGTCTGTCCTTCAAACTGTGGCTCAGGGACTTTAGCACTCAGAACACAGGTCAATCCTTCTCTGAAGTCGTCACCCGTTAAAGTAAGTTTCTCACTCTTAATAATGTTGTTCTTTAGTCCGTAATTGTTCAAAGTCCTTGTAAGTGCTGCTTTAAACCCTTCAAGATGTGTTCCGCCTTCTATTGTATTGATGTTGTTCACAAACGTAAGTATATCGTCGCTGTATGAATCGTTGTACTCAAATGCAATTTCAACCTGTATGTTATCACGTTCTCCCGAAATAAAAATCGGTTTGTTGGTGATTGTCTTTTCGCCTTCATCCAGATACTTTACAAAGTCAACCAGCCCGCCTTTGAACTTAAACTCAACTCCCTTGCCTGTTCTTTCGTCTTTTATGACTATCTGTAAGTCCTTGTTTAGATAAGCAAGCTCTCTTAGCCTGTCTTCAAGTGTTTCATACTTGAAAACAGTATTCTTAAAAATTTCTTTGTCGGGCATAAAAGTAACACGGGTACCGGTTTTCTGTTTCACCTTTCCGGTTTCCTTTACGGGCTTTTCAGGAACACCTCTTTTGTATTTCTGGTAAAATATTTTGCCGTCTCTGTATACTTCCACTTCAAGATATTCGCTCAG
>CAIUQV010000614.1 GCA_903901375.1 uncultured Ignavibacteriota bacterium | reverse complement strand
GACCATATTGGTGACAGTTTGCAGCTGGCACAGGCAGCAGAGAAGACTGATGCAGATGTGATAGTTTTTGCAGGTGTGCATTTTATGGCAGAGACTGCGAAGATTCTGAATCCAGATAAACTTGTACTCCTTCCTGATATGATGGCGGGATGCTCGCTTGCAGAAGGATGCCCTGCGGATTTACTGCAGAAGTTTAAAGATAAACACAAAGACCATATAATAATAAGTTATATTAACTGCTCGGCTGAAGTAAAGGCAATGTCGGATATTATATGTACTTCGTCTAATGCAGAAAAGCTGGTAAGTCAGATTCCGGAATCGCAAAAGATAATTTTTGCACCGGATAAAAATCTCGGCAGATATCTGATAAAAAAGACGGGACGTGACATGGTTCTCTGGCAGGGTGCGTGCATCGTTCACGAGACTTTCAGCGAGAAGAAGATAATGATGCTGAAGCTTGAGAATCCTAAGGCGAAACTTATTGCACATCCTGAATGTGAAGAGAGAATTCTGATGAATGCGGATTTTGTCGGTTCGACGAGTGCTCTGCTTGGATTTGTAGAGAAAGATGATGCGAAAGAATTTATTGTTGCAACGGAACCGGGAATAATTCATCAGATGGAAAAGGCGTGTCCTGATAAGAAGTTTATAATAGCACCGCCCGAGGCAAATTGTTCGTGCAATGAGTGTCCGTATATGAAATTGAATACTCTTGAGAAATTGTATTTGTGTATGAGGGATAAAACGCCGGAGATAATACTTGATAAAGAGATTCAAAGAAAAGCATTGATACCAATAAAGAGAATGCTGGAGATGAGTAAAAAATAACTGTTTCGCAATAAGCCGGATTTTGTAGCTCTTTCGAGCCGGCAACCATTTATCTTGGTCTGTCATTACTTTCAGACTCTTTGCATCCTACCCCGAAAGTATACGAAGTAAGCAGCACTTCAACTTTCTATACGCGGACTTGCTCCGGATGAGGTTTATCAATCTTAAAGATTGCTCTTTAAATGGTAGGCTCTTACCCTGCCGTTTCACCCTTATCCCGATGAATCGGGACGGTATTCCTTTCTGTGACACTTTCTAACTGTGATTCTTAGGAATCACAGTTCCGGGGAATTCCCCCGACATCCCTGCTTTTACGGAGTCCGGACTTTCCTCACCGCAGCTTTCGCCGCAAGCGCGATTGCCCTGCGAAACAGTTAAAAATTATTGATTAAAGATTTTCTATCAGTTTTTCGTCTATCATAATTCTTCCGCATGACTGGCAAAGGAAAATATCTTCTGCCATTCTTATTTCTATTTCCCTCTGCGGAGGAACTGAATTATAACAGCCGCTGCAGTTACCTTTTCTTACGATTGCAGTTGCTTCACCTTTAAGCGAGCCGTTAATTCTTTCGTAAAGAGTTTTGTGATTATTATCGAGTTTCTCAAGAATAACTTTTCTCTTTTCGATCAGCTCGTTCTCTTCATCTTCGAACTGTTTGTTAAGAGAATTAAGGTGAGTAGTATCTTCCTTAAGTTCTGCTTTAAGTTCATCGTAGCTTTTGGACATTTCAAGAATACCTTTAACGAGGTTTTCCTGATAAGCTTTAAGTTCTTTAAGTCTTGCGTCATTCTTATCTATTGTTTCCATCATCGCATCAATCTGTTTGGTTATTTCGTCGTACTCTTTATTGTTCTTGGCTTTATATTTTGACTCGTCGTACTTTGTTACTTTATCGTCAAGACTTTTATTTTCCTTATTAAGTGCTTTTTCTTCTGTCTCAAAAGTCTTCAGTTTAGCCTTATCTTCAGTGAGATGCTGTTCGACAACGAGCATTCTTTCCTTAAGGTTTTCAATCCTTACGGGTAGGTCGCCTTTTTCGTCGTCTATTTCAGCGAGTTCTTCGTCAATCTTGGTTAGTTCGTGAAGCATTAAAAGAACTTTACCATAGCTGACTTTCTGCTGAATAGTATCTTCTTCAAAATACTCAAATATTTTAGCATCTGGCTGATGTTCTTCATTACCTGCGGATTCAGGTGTATCACCTTCATTAACAATGTTTTCGTTTGATTCGTCCATTTTATATTAGTTTTATATTATTTTGATTTTTTTCGAATGATATTGATACTTCTGCTTTAGCTTTTTTAGCCAGAGCTGCAACGTGTTCATCGCAAAGGTTTTCAAAAACAAGAAGCTTGGAAAACTTCAGTTCAGAAAAACCTTTGGCTATTACAACTTTATTGTTAAGCCTGTAGATAAGTTCTTCAAGAGTAACCTTGTTTTTAAGTTCACAGTAATACGCCGCAACTTCTTTAGTTCGTTTAATGAAATCATAAACTTCGTAAGCAGGTTCCTCGTAAGGATGGTTTGCGAGCAGAGCGTCAACCACAGAGTCCAGCTCTTCGCGTCCGCATTCCATTTCAAGCCTTACTTCTTCTTCAAAAGAAAGCTTTCCGGTTTTTCCAGTGAAAGGTCTGGTAGATTTTCCGGGAACAAAAGTACCGACACCTTTCATCCTGAAAGAACAAACAGTATAATTACCGATTCTGCCTGCACCTGCATTAGCAAGTTCAAACGTTAATTTATCAACACTTTTCAGAGGAACATAAGTCACAATTTTCTTTCTGTTAACATACCTGTAATGTACCGGGGAAAGAGACTTAAATTCAGTTTTCTTAAAATAATTAAATAATTTATTCATAAGGGGTATACATAAAAAAAGTGCATCCTTGTGAGATACACTTTAAACTTAAATATTTAAACTATGAAAAACTCTTTTATCTTCTTGCTTTTCCATGTATAAATATAGCAATATAAGGAAACACTTTCAATCTAAAATTCATTATAACTTAAGTTTTTTGAAGAGCATCTGAACGGGTTTACTGTACTGCAGAATATAAAAATGCACTGCGGGTACTTTATTATTCAGAAGTTCTTCCACCTGTCTGCAAGCCCATTCCACGCCTATTTCCATGACGTGCTTATCGTCTGCAGCTATAACTTCGTTGTATAGGTCTTCAGGTATATCAATGTAGAAATCCCTTGGAAGGCTTGTTAAGTGTTTTTTCTGGGTTATTATTTTCAAACCGGGAATAACGGGAATATCGAAACCTTCTTTACGGATTGTATTGACGAAATTGAAATAGTGTTTATTATCGAAGAACATCTGCGACACGATGTAATTAGCACCTGCATTGATTTTACTTCTGATAACTTCTACATCAGCTTTGATGTTTGGTGATTCATAATGCTTCTCGGGATAACCTGCAACACCGATACAAAAGTCTGTAGGAGTTGCATCGAGCAGGTCGGCTTCAAGGTAGTTGCCTTTATTCATCCGTGTAATCTGCTCGACGAGTTCTACAGCATAGTCGTTTGTAGTCTTTCCCTGTGGTGTGGGTTTTTTAAAACCTTTATCGTCACCCTGAATTGCAAGGACGTTTTCAATGCCTAGGTAATGCAGTTCAATGAGAGCATCCTCGGTTTCTTCTTTTGTGAACCCTTTGCAGAGAATATGCGGGACAGTATCGATGTTATATTTATTCTTAATCGCAACGCTGATACCTATGGTGCCGGGTCTTTTTCTCTTCACCTTTTTCCTGATTATTCCCGAAGGAGTTTCTTCGTACTGAACTTCTGCAGAATGCGAAGTAACATCAATAAAAGGAGGATTGAGTTTAATCAGACTTTCGAGAGTATCAAATAGCTGATTAATATCTCCGCCTCTTAAAGGAGGAATAATTTCAAAACTTATTAACGGATTACGGGCTTTAGCCAGATGTTCAATAACTTTCATTATTCAGATTTTAATTTAAGATATCAGGATGCATCGAAGAACCTTTATCAGTAAGGAGTTCGCTTTTTCCTGTAGAAACATTCAGAATACCAACGTCATAATTTTTACCGTCTTCAGCATCATAAACAATTCTGTCGTTATCAATCCACATAAAGTTAGCTACGTTTCCGCCTTTAACGTCATAGCTCTTTCTGTTACCGCCTTCAAGGTCCATTGTATAGAACTTGGTTTTGCTTTCGCCTATTTCCACAAAAGCAATTTTCTTGTCGTTTGGCGAGAACTTAGGTCTGTTTGCACTCGGGATACCTTTTGAAATAGCTTTTTCTTTACCGTCTTTGTAAATGTGTATAGTTCCCTGAAGGTTATTGTTAAAGCTCGACCAGACAATCATCTGATTATCGGATGAAATATCCGGAAGAAGGTTTGCATTATCGTTATTGCTGATCTGATAAACATTATTCTCAGTAGTATCATCAAGGTCAATAAGCATAACATCTTTTCCGCCCTGTACAAAAGAAGAAAAGACAATCTTTGAGCCGTCTTTCGAGAGTACCTGCTGGTTTGAATAACCGAGGTTAGAAACTATAATCGGCTCGGATTCATTGTAAAACATTGCATAGATAGTAAGAACGCCTTCAAAATCAGAATTGAAAATTATAGTTTCTCCGTCTGTGCTGAAAGAAGGATGCTCACCGCCAAAGACAAAGTATGGTTCGGCCGGAGTATCAGTGTTAACGTTATCAATGTAAAAAATTCTTCCGTCTTCAGTATTGAAAACAATCTTGGACCCGTCTGGTGACCATCTCGGGAAGAAGCAGTCAGTGGACATATCCGTAAGCTGTTTTTTATTGCTTCCGTCTTCATTCATTGTGTAGACCTGATAGTACCCTGAACTATTATGGTCAGAAACAAAAGTAATTCTGGATTGAGATAAAACTAAGTTATACCCTGCCAAAAGCATCAAAATAACGATAATAATCTTTTTCATATAAATATGTTTATTTGCAAATAATAACCTTAATAATAATTAAGAAATATGTGTTAAAAAAGGGAAAAGGGAGAAGTTAATCTGAAAAAATCGTTATCGGCTATGATTGTTTGCCCTTCTTAATTGCAATGTTATGCTTTATTTATTAATTGTGCTTGTTTTTATTATAAGGAGTGGATAAATTAAAAAACACATCCTCCTCCTTCCTCAAGCTCCAGCTTGGGAAGGGGTTTAGTAAGTAGTCATGAATAGTGAAATTTTATGAGAACTACATATAAAGTAAAAGATAATGAATATTGTTATTTTGTTACATCAACAATAGTAAACTTTATTCCGGTATTTAATAATCAACATAACACTGATGCACTCATAGATGCATTAGTTTATTCTCAAAAGAATAAAGATTTCAGGATATACAATTATGTTATTATGCCTGAGCACTTTCATTTGATATGCTATTGCGAAAAATTGGTTCAGGTCATTCAATCTATTAAATCATTTACAGCAAAGAAGATAATACAGACATACCAGGATTTACAGCTTAAAGATATCCTGGAACAGTTTCAATCAAATAAGAAAGATTATAAATATTATTCAAAGTTTCAGGTCTGGCAGGAGGGTTTCATGCCTAAGGCAATTATTTCGGATGATATGTTCAGGCAGAAAAGCGATTATATACATTACAATCCTGTGAAGCGAGGTTTAGTTAATGAAGTTGAGGAATATGAGTATAGTTCTGCAAGAGATTACTATTTGAGGGAAAAGGGACGCATTGTAGTAAATGACTTGGATTATGATAATTGATTGTGTTGGTGCCTTCCCAATCTTTTTTACTGAGCTTCATTTCTGTAAATTTATAAGTTAAAGCCTTCATTTTACCTTTATCAGTGAGAGTTAAAG
>CAIUQV010000613.1 GCA_903901375.1 uncultured Ignavibacteriota bacterium | reverse complement strand
TCCCGAACGAAGCGCGCTACCAGGCTGTGCTACATCCCGTATTTATTATTTTTAAACTTTACCTCTCGGGATGATCCCGATTCATCGGGACGACCTCGTCCCGCATGAAACATGCTACTCCGCCACAGCGGACTACATCCCGTTAAAACAATGATGCAATATAACGCTTAAAAAACAAAGTTTTTAGTCACTTATCAATATCTCATTAGTCGATTAAGTATCATATAAAGATTTTATGATGACAATTATACCACAACTATTTTGCTTTATTCTTCCTCGCCTATATCCATCGGGACATCCATAAGAAGTAATTCGGCATCCTGAGTAATTGCTTTAACCGATATACTGTTAATATCCCATATTCCCATTCCGTCGCGTGTGTTAAGTTCTTCTCCATTAATTGAGAAACTTCCGTTTAACACAAAAGCATACACACCGTTTCCATCTTTTTTAATCTTGTATTCAGCTGAAAAGCCTTTGTCGAATTTGCCTAAATGGAACCAGGCATCCTGATGAATCCATACTCCTTCATCATCCGGATTCGGCGAAACTATCTGCTGTAGTTTATTATGCCGGTCTGCTACGTTAAGCGAAATCTGGTCGTAACGCGGTTCCACGTTTTGTACTCTGGGGAATACCCAGATTTGAAGAAACTTTACGTAAGTTTCTTTATTCTTATTGTATTCGCTGTGGTATATTCCCGTTCCCGCACTCATCACCTGTATATCGCCGTGATTAATCACAGACACATTCCCCATACTGTCTTTGTGTTCCAGGTCGCCCTCAAGCGGAATGGAAACAATTTCCATATTCTCGTGCGGATGAGTCCCAAAACCGCGTCCCGGGTCAACTCTATCATCGTTCAAAACCCGCAGTGCACCGAAGTGCACGCGGTTTGGGTTATAATAATTTGCAAAACTAAACGTATGATACGTGTCGAGCCAGCCGTGATTAGCGTGTCCGCGGCTCTCTGCTTTATGTATTATAATTTTTGCCATTTCTTGTTATAATTTATTTTCTGTTATACCTGTTTTGCGAGTTCGATGTCACAGATTATTTTCACGTCTTCGCCTACAAGCACTCCGCCTGCTTCCAGCGCCGAATTCCAGTTCAGCCCCCACTCTTTACGGTTAAGCTTTCCTGTAATTGAAAATCCTGCTTTTTCATTACCCCACGGGTCTTTCATTACACCGCCGAATTCAACTGAAAGTTTAACAGGTTTAACAATACCTTTTATCTCAAGGTTTCCGTTTAAGTTGTACGTATCATCGCCTAAGTCTTCAAAAGTAAGGTTAGTGAATTTCATCTTCGGATGGTTTTCAACATCGAAGAAATCCGCACTTCTTAAATGTGCATCCCTGTCAGCGATTTCAGTATCTACTGATGCAGTATCTATAGAAAGATTGATTGATGCATTGGCAAAATCGTTGCCGTCCGTAAGAACTTCGCCGTCAAACTGCTTGAAGTTTCCGAGCACGTTTGAAATCATAAGGTGTCTTACTTTAAAACCTATCTTGCTGTGTGTCGGGTCTATTACCCATTTTGTCTTTGTCATTTTGTATATTATTTAATTTTTAAACTATACAAAATTATGAATAATGGAGAAATGAACGGTAACACTTATAGGAAAATGTGTGGTACTATTTTGCAAGCTCTGAACAGGTCTTTTCCCTGAACATAGACGGCGTCAGCCCTGTTTTCTTACGGAAGACCCGAGTGAAATAAGACTTCTCGCTGTATCCGAGTTCGAAGCCTATTTCCGAAACCGATTTATTCGTATCTATCAGCAGATGACGCGCTTCGATTAATTTTCTGGTCTCGATGATATCTGATATACTTTTGTTGACGATGTTTTTGCTTATGTGGTTAAGATTGCGAACAGTCATATTCATTTTCTCTGCATAAAAATCCACACCCTCACTGCTTTTGAAATTTCCTTCAAGTACTTTAAGGAAACTGTTGAAAACCGCAACCTGATTGTTGTTACTGCTGCCCTCTATCTTTAAGTCATTTCTTCCGAGAACTTCCAGTTTCGAGAATAAAGCATTAAGTAAATTTCTTATCGTATCATAATCAGGCGGCTTTTGTTCTGATTCTTCCAGCATCATTTCGCAGAGTCTGTCGACACTCTTTAAAAAGAAATCAGTATTTAATTCATACACAATCTTATCAAGATAATGAGAGTAAAAATGAAACTTTCCACCCGGAATAAATTCTGTATGATACT
>CAIUQV010000612.1 GCA_903901375.1 uncultured Ignavibacteriota bacterium | reverse complement strand
CAGAATCTTCAGTTGCAAACTTTGGCAGAACGCAATCAATATCTTTGTTAAATTTCTTTATTTTAATTCTCATACGTAAAAAAACAGGCTGCCGCAAAATAGTGACAGCCATATTTGAATTTATACATTAATGTCCTGATGCTGCTACTAAACCTATAATAAATACAAAATATATAATCATGAAAATTGTAAACAATACTGAGAGAATTGTAAAGATAATACCTAACCACATACCAATCTGTGCCATTACTTTACCAGCAGGATCTGATTTACCAGCTTCAATTGCTTTTATTTCTTTTCTTCCAATAATCCAAGCAGGAATACCAGTTAAAAATCCCAATGAACAAACAAAAGATGCAAGGCCAAGTACTAATGCCCAGATAGCACTACTGCTCGCACTTCCCGAAGATTGTTGCTGGTATCCACCTGAGTTATATCCACCAGAATTCATTGGTGGAGGAGGAGGCGGCGGTGGAGGAGGAGGCGGTGGTGTAAAAGACGAACCGCTGTCCTGAAAATGTAAATTATTATTGTCCATAAATTTAGTAAATAAATTAATAAGGTTGTTCAAATATATATTAATTACATAAGTTATTCAAGATTTAAGAAATACCACATGTTCTGAATAACTCCTTGGTTATAGTACGTGAAGAGGGAAGTTAAGTTTTAGAGATATCAGGGTAAAATGCAAAAGAAGGAGAATACATTAAGTTTATGATAATATTTGACCTTATTATTAAAATATATTTTAATTAAAATGGAGTAATAAAATTAAGATGATGAAAAGAATATACACGGTTTTAATAATACTGGCAGTAGTTGTTTTATCGTCGGGATATATTGGTGCACAGATAAAAGATGAAGGAGGCAGAAGGTTCAGCAACGGTGGAAACGATAACTATCAGAGTGCGAAGCCATATACCAGATGGTGGTGGTTTGCGGGTATAATTAAGAATGAAGATGTGAAAGAACAGCTTGACTGGCTAAAGGAAAATGGTTTTGGCGGAGTTGAGATTGCTTTTATTTATCCCGTGAAAAGAAATCCGAATGCGGAAAGGTATAAGTGGCTTGGGAAGGAATGGCAGGATGCTGTAAGTTATGCGAAGATATATTCTGACAGTATAGGTCTTGGATGTGATTTTACTTACGGAACGCTCTGGCCATTCGGTGGGACGTTTGTGAGTGATGAAGACAGGACTCAGGTATGGAATGACACATCATTCAAGCAGCCGCTAAGGCTTTCGTGGACTCATCCGGACACGGGTAATGTACTGAACCATCTGGATAAAGGAGCATTCAGAAGGTATGCTGATGTTATGTCAGAAGGTTTTGCTCCTGCGCTGAAAGGAAGCAAGTCTGCTTTATTTTGCGATTCGTGGGAAGTGGAATCAAAGTACCTGTGGACGCGGGGTTTTGATGATATGTTTATTAAGAAGTTTGGTTATGACATAAAACCTTTTATGGACAGTATTTATACTGAGAAGTGTTCCGGGCAAAGATACGACTATATGAAATTAATTTCGGAACTTGTAATAGAAGAGTTCTTTGTGCCATTTACTGATGAAGCACACAGGATGAATTCGCTCTGCCGTGTGCAGTGTATGGGTTCACCGACAGATATAATGAAATCATATTCCTGTGTTGACATACCGGAGACGGAAGCAATGCTGTATAATCCTAATTATTCAACAATCGTAGCTTCATCTGCGGCACTTTCAGGAAAGAAAATAATATCATCGGAAACGTTTACGTGTCTGTATGGATTTCCTGCAAAGCACATCAGAGAAGAGCAGACAGCGGATTTAAAATTAGTTGCGGATGCGCTCTTTGCGAACGGAGTAAACCAGATAATATGGCACGGAATGCCTTACAATCCAATCGGTATAGATACGTTTTACTTTTACGCAACCTGTCACGTTGGAAAGCGCGGGACACTGAGAGAAGAGTTTAAGCCATTTAATGATTATATGCAGAAAGTTTCTGAGAAGATGAGATTTGGAAGAACTTATTCAGATGTGGCTGTTTATTTACCGCTTGAAGATTCGTGGATTGCGGGAGAGTATCCGAAAGAGCTTCAGTTACCGTGGGCCTGGGGAGCATATGAGCTTAGGTATGAGAAGTTTAATCCTGAGCTAAAAGGTTATCATCCGTTATGGATTAATAATGATTTCCTTACGAAGGGATTTGTTAAGAATAAAGTTCTTTACGTGAATGACTTAACATTTAAAGTACTTTATGTGGATGCTAAGAATCTGGACATGGAAACAATTAAGACTATATACAAACTTGCGAAAGACGGATTGCCTGTTTGTCTGAAACAATTACCAAAACAAAGCGGGTACGTAAAGAGTCAGGAGTTTGAGACGATACTTGGAAAGATAAAGAGTCTGCCTAATGTTGTAAATGAATTCACTTCACTGAGACTGAATCATTTAATTACAGGAGATTATGTATCAGATTACTGGTGCAGGACAGACGGCAAATCGCTTGTGATGTTCTTCGCAAACCCGAAGGCGGAAGGACTTGTATATCCCGTTGCCTACGGACAATCTTATCAGGAAAATACAATTACAAAGAAAGTGAACATTAATTTCAAAGGAAAGAATGTTCCTGCCGAGCTAAAGTTTGAACCGTACCAGTCAATAATATTGTTAATAGATGAAAAGGGAAATACCAAGTTTGAGGTTATAAAGTTTGTACCCAAAAAACCAGAAAGGGAATAGAATGAATTTTGAAGAACTAAATAAAAGTAAAAGCGATAAGATGCCTGTTTTGTTTGTGGGGCACGGGAATCCGATGTATGCAATATCGGATAATAAATACAGTAAGGTGTGGAGAGAGCTCGGAAAGAAACTTGTTCGTCCGAAAGCAATACTTTGCGTTTCGGCGCACTGGCTGACGAAGGGGACGTTTGTAACGATGATGGATAAGCCGAAGACGATACACGACTTCTATGGATTTCCGGATGAACTGTTTAGAGTGAACTATCCTGCTGAAGGTGCGAAAGAATACGGGAAGGAAACGATTGAAGGAGTGAAGAAAACAAAGGTTGATGAAGATTACGAATGGGGGCTGGACCACGGAGCATGGTCTGTGCTGATGAATATGTATCCCGATGCTGATGTGCCGGTTTATCAGATGAGCATTGATTATTCAAAGCCTGCGGAATACCATTTTGAGCTTGCGAAAGAAATTGCTTTTCTAAGGAAAAGAGGAGTGCTTGTGGTAGCGAGCGGAAATGTTGTGCATAATTTACGGATGGTGAGATGGGAAGAGAATGCGAAACCGTACGACTGGGCTTTGGAATTTGATGGGATAGTGAAGAAGAATATTGAAGATGATAATCCAAAAGTGCTGGTTGAGTATGAAAAGACAGGTGAAGCGGCGAGGATGTCACATCCGAGTAATGACCATTATCTTCCGCTGATGTATGCGCTGGGGCTGAGGGAGAAGGGTGACGGAGTAGAGTTTTTTAATGACAGTGTGGATATGGGGTCGATGAGTATGAGGAGTGTGATATTTAGTTGATAGTTGTTTATTGAAAATGTTTGGAATAGGTTCACAGAGGACACTGAGGGGGCACAGAGATCACAGAGAAAAGATGGAACGCTGATTTTCACAGATGAAGCGGATTATCACCGATTATTTTTTAGGCAAAGAGCAAGAGATTGCTTCAGGCAAAGAGAGAGAGAAAATCAGATATATAAGATTTACCACCAATACACCAAAGCACCAAAAGAGAATAGAGAAAAAGATTAGAAGGCTTTTGGGAAAAGGCTGCGTGTGTTTGATTCGAGTTGTGATACGAGAGATTCGAATGATGTGTTTGTAAGGTGGGACATTTTTTCGATTGTGTGTTTTACGAATGCGGGTTCGTTCTTTTTGCCGCGATGCGGTACGGGCGTAAGAAAAGGGGAGTCGGTTTCGGCAAGGAGTTTTTCTACGGGTGTCTGGCGTACGAGGTCAAGGGCATCGAAGTTTTTGTACGTGATGTTTCCGCAGTATGAGATGCAGTAGGATTCGAGTGCGAGTGCATCTTTAAGGTCGGTGTCGTCGCCTGAGAAACAGTGGAACTGACCGTTTACTTTCAGATTACTTTCCTTAATTAATTTAATAGCGTCTTTTACGGAATCGCGTGTATGTATTATTATGGGAAGATTGTACTTTGCAGAAAGTTCAAGATGGCGACGGAAGAAATCTTTCTGCTTGTCTTTGTAAGTTATGTCCCAGTAATAATCGAGACCGGTTTCGCCGATAGCAACAACCTTATCTTCTTTTAATAAACTGTCGAGAGTATCGAAGTCTTTATCTGTGAGTTCAGGAATATCGCTCGGGTGAAAACCGACTGCGGCATAAATCATTTCGTGTTTAGAAGCAAGTTCAAGAATTGCCTCGGATGTTTTCAGGTCGATAGCAGGAGCAATGATTTTAGTAATACCATTGTTTATTGCATTTTCGAGTACTTCATCAATTCTGTCTTTTAAATCGGGATAATAAAGATGAGCGTGAGTATCAATAATCATTAATAAGAGCGTTTAAATAATTGGAGAAAACCCTGTATGCTTTTGCACCGGCAGATACAACTTCGTCGTGAGTTACTTTTGCATTCATACCGTAATGAAGCAGGTTTGTGAT
>CAIUQV010000611.1 GCA_903901375.1 uncultured Ignavibacteriota bacterium | reverse complement strand
CGCAAAGCGGGTTAAATATGAATAACCGCCGGCGAAGCCGGTGGCATACACAAAACACACTCCAACCCCGCAAGGGGTTGAATATGAAACACGTTATTCCTTACCCTCACACAAATCTCTTTCCTTACCCGCAAAGCGGGTTAAATATGAATAACCGCCGGCGAAGCCGGTGGCATACACATAACACACTCCAACCCCGCAAGGGGTTGAATATGAAACACTTTATTCATTACCCTTACACAAATCTCTTTCCTTACCCGCAAAGCGGGTTAAATATGATTAACCACCGGCGAAGCCGGTGGCAAACACCTTACACACTCCAACCCCGCAAGGGGTTGAATATGAAACACCTAACATATTACAAAAGCATAACCAAACCCCACGCCATCAACCCGTGGGACACATTAACCAAACACAACATAACATTATGAAAACATTCGAGCTTACACTCACAAAATCTTACAAAGTGAAAATCAAAGCCGCCTCAGCGGAAGACGCAAAACAATACGCAGAGTTTTTCACAGGCGATATCACCGATATATCAAACGCAGAAGAAAGATCTAAGCACAATTTCAAATTTCTCGAAATAGAATGCGTCCAAAATGACGCGATAAAAGAATTATGAATTGTTTAATTATTACACTTTCTTTACCTTTGTAACAAAGAGTATTTTGATATTTTAAAGTATATGCCTTCACGATCCTTTTAAATAATATGGTTAATAATGATTATAAATTTGATTAATAACGTTACTGTATAAAATGGAAATAAAAACAAATATTTATTTAGGTGATAGCAAAGAAGAACTTAAGAAGTTATCCGATAATTCAATTGACTTAATTGTAACTTCACCTCCTTATGCAGACCAACGTAAAAATACTTATGGCGGTATTCGTCATGAAAAATATGTTGAATGGTTTCTGCCAATTTCTGAACAATTAATTCGCGTATTAAAACCTTCTGGTACATTTATTTTGAATATAAAAGAAAAAGTTGTAAAAGGTGAGCGTAGTACATATGTTATGGAGCTTATTATTGCAATGCGTAAACAGGGTTGGATATGGACAGAAGAATTTATTTGGCACAAGAAAAATTCATATCCTGGAAAATGGCCTAATCGTTTTAGAGATTCTTGGGAAAGATTATTACAATTCAATAAATCTAAGCGATTTAATATGTATCAGGATGAAGTAATGGTACCTATGGGAGATTGGGCTAAAACAAGACTGAAAAAACTTTCTGATACTGATAAAATAAGAGATAATTCCAAAGTAGGAAGTGGTTTTGGTAAAAATATTTCAAACTGGCTTAAAAGAGATAAAGCATATCCAACAAACGTTTTATATCTTGCAACAGAATGTAATAATAAGAATCATAGTGCCGCATTTCCTGAAGAATTACCCGAATGGTTTATTAAACTCTTTACAAAAGAAAACGATGTAGTACTTGATCCCTTCATGGGTTCAGGGACAACATTGTCAGTAGCCAGTAAAATGAAAAGAAATTCAGTCGGAATAGATATCGTTCCAGAATATTATAAAATGGTTAAAAAGCAAATTAAAGAAACAGAACTTTATTTATGTGAAACTAAAGCAAAATATGAAAAAACTAAAAATAAGAGACGTAGCAAAATACGTTGAAAAGAATATTGGTACTTTTCATTCAAAACGTATAAATAGTCTTGATGATTTAAAGTTAATTAAGGTTCTTAAACGGAAAAATCCTTATCTTTTTAAAGCAAAATATGTGTTAACAGCTGACCAGATTGTGCGTAGTATTCTGGATGCACATATTTCTTCAAATGAAGAAACAATTTTTGGCGATTGGTTAGAGGGACTTGCGATTTATATTAACGGTATTGTATATAAAGGAAAAAAGTCTGGTATTACAGGTATAGATCTTGAATTTGATGATAAAGGTATAAGATATATTGTAAATATTAAATCGGGACCAAACTGGGGAAATAGCAGTCAAATCAATAAAATGATTGAAGATTTTAAAACAGCAAAAAGAGCTTTAAGAACTAGTAATTCTAAACTCAATATTATTGCTGTTAATGGTTGTTGTTATGGCAGAGATAATAAGCCGGACAAAGGCGATTATTTTAAATATTGTGGCCAATTATTTTGGGAATTTATTTCTGGTGACAAAAATTTATATACAAATATAATTGAACCATTAGGACATAAAGCAAAAGAAAGAAATGAAGACTTTATGAAATCTTATTCTCAAATGATAAACAATTTCGTTAAAGAATTTATCACTGATTTTTGTAATAAAAATGGCTCTATTGACTGGAATAAAATTGTAAAACTAAATTCATCAATAGAATATAAATAATTAATCCAGTTTTACTTTTAATTTGTATTAAGTTGTGAAGTAATTTATTTTAATAATCCTAAATTATTACTTCCTTCCATTTCTCATTATTTTAAAGCCGTGTCCACAATTTATTTCGTTCAAAATAATTATACCACACTTAAAGTCTCGGATTACCCCTATACTTTATATATGAAATCTTATTAATCAACCCGGTTTATAAGCCGTTCTATAGTATTTTATTGTGAAATATTAAAATAGTGAAATTCTTATAGACAAATATCGTTTTGGGAAATTTTGGGATTTCTTAGGCTGAAAAGGAGCATAGGAAAATTTACTCGATTGTAAAAATATTATCACCAGATGATAATATCCTTTCTTTCATTATTCATATCTTTAATTAAACTTAAACATTAATTATGGATACTGAAAATCTAAACTCAAATGAACAAAAGATAAATGCTCTCGACGAATTGTTCTTCAATGCCTTTGAGGTTAATGACGGCAAAGACTTTAATGAAATGCTTCAGTTCATAAATAAATTCTGTTACTTCTCTCCCTTTAATGCTTTCCTTCTTTATACTCAAAATCAGGGGCTTCATATTGCTATGACAAGAGGTAAATGGAGTCGGTATGGAAGATACATAAAACCTCATTCTAAAGCTTACGTTATTCTCGTTCCTTTCGGTCCGGTGGATTTTGTTTACGTCGTTCTTGATACCTTCGGCGACAACACTTTCCTTAATCAAATTCCTCAGGAACTTTACGACCCTTTCTTTACAAAAGGCGAAATGGATTCTTACCTTTACAATCGCCTTATTGAAAATGCTAGTGCTCATTCTATCTTTGTAAAAGAAAGGGAAATGTTTAATGCAGCCGCTGGTTTTGCAGCTTCAGGTGATGAGTATTTCTTAATTGAAATAAACAATCATTGGGGTTTGAATGAAAAATTCTCTTCATTAGTGCACGAACTTGCCCATATCCTGACTGGCCATCAGGGCACATTGCAAAATTCATTCTGGGATTCTCGCAAACATTTATCTCACGAAACAAAAGAAATTGAAGCTGAATCTATTTCTTATCTCGTCTGCAGCCGCCTCGGTTTGAAACCTGCTTCCGAAAAATACTTATCCACATACGTTAAAAATCAATACGAATTTTCAAAAATTAGTTTAGACAAAATTCTCACCATCTCCGGTTACATCGAACAAATGCTAAAACCATATTTCCGCCCTAAAAAATAATAATCAATTAATCTTAAGTGCTATACCAAATAACTGTACAATCTGCGGTATTGACAATTCATAATATTATCATAATTTTTGTGTAGTTCTTTATAGTTTCGGTTAAAGCCAAAACAGAAAATCTGAAGGCGATATTACAAATCATACGGAGAAATCCTATATGGTTTGTGATGTCGCCTTTTTTGTTTTGAGGCATTTTGGTTCTCAATACGTGCACGGTAAGTCTCTGGCTTTCTTAAATATGGTTTCCATTTAATTAAGCCATAATTCCAGAGAAAAGGCGCATTTATAGCTTGAAAATGCAGGTTATGTGTGGTTTTTCTGATTAAAAGAGACTGATTTATTTGCTCGTTTTAAAGTGTTTGAGTATTACTGTTTTCTCAAAACAAAAAAATAAGAACATACTTTTAGTTTCGAAGTATCCGTAT
>CAIUQV010000610.1 GCA_903901375.1 uncultured Ignavibacteriota bacterium | reverse complement strand
CTAAATGAGGACGATATAAAGGAACCTGAGGATTTGAATGCTATACTTCTGAGAATGATTGCATCACCGAATATAACAAACAAGAGATGGGTTTACGAACAATACGATACACAAGTAAGGACTAACACTGCTTTAATGCCGGGCGGAGATGCGTCTGTTATAAGAATTAAAAAGACGAAAAAAGGTCTTGCAATGAAAACAGACTGCAACAGCAAATACACTTATCTTAATCCGTATACAGGAGGAATGATAGCGGTTTGCGAAAGTGCAAGGAATGTTGTTTGCACAGGTGGTAAACCACTCGCTATTACAAACTGCTTAAATTTTGGCAATCCATACAATCCTGAGATGTACTATCAATTTGCTGAATGCGTCAGAGGAATGGGAGATGCATGCAGATACCTCAACACACCTGTCACAGGTGGTAACGTTAGTTTTTATAACCTCTCGAAAGATTATGCAGTATTCCCTACTCCTACAATCGGAATGGTTGGACTGATTGAGGATATTGATAAGATGATGACAAGTTATTTTAAAAATGAAGGTGATAAGATTATTATACTTGGTAAGAATAAATATGAAATAGGCGGGAGTGAATATCTCAGCAGAATTCATAATCAAATTAAAGGTAATGCACCTGAAATTTCACTTGAAGATGAGAAGAAACTATGTGATACAGTGTTAAAACTTATTGACAATAAACTGATAAACTCGGCACACGATATATCGGACGGCGGACTTGCTGTAGCATTAGCCGAAGCCTGCATAATGAACAGGGAAAAACAAACTGGCTGTGAACTAAATATAAGTATTAAGGGTCGTAATGATATTGCCATTTTCAGTGAATCTCAAAGCAGAATTATTATTTCCTGCGATAATAAATCTGAAGACAAAGTTATCGATACACTTAAAAAATCAGGAATAGAATATGAGATTGCAGGTGTAGTGACAGGAAACAGGTTAAAAATCAATAATTTCATTGATATGGCTATTGACACCATTAATGAAAGTTATTACAATACTATTCAGAAGATAATGGAAGCCTCTTGAGAAACTGGTTATATTTAATATCAATAATTTTAACATCATTTATATTAGCAGGATGTGTAGCTTCACCACGTCATCCCAAATATGAAAAGAATGAAAGTGATACAGTAAGTATAAACACAAATGATGATGAAGATAATCAGGAATATGATTCTGAAAGTCCGGAAGGTCCCAACATTATCATTAAAACTGCTTTAAGTGAAATGGAAAAAGATATGTATTCAATTACTGCTGATACTACATTCCTTTACTGGCTGAAGAATAAACCAATAATACTAAGAAACACAACAAAATGTAATATTTTCGCTTTAAATACCTTATACAAAGCCGGGTACAAAACACCAAAGACAAATGCCCTTGCCAGAGACTTATATAATGATGATTTGTTTCAGGACATAATGCCGATAATAAGAATTAAAAGTATAGATGAAATACTCAAAGGCGATTTAGTAGTATGGAAAGGTCATGTAATAATATTTGAATCATTGACTTACATCAAAGATGACCCTTATGCCAAAGGATTATGGGCAGGTACATCAAAAAAAGATAATGGAACGAACGTAAAAAATAACGTCATGCATGGCAAATATCCTCTGAAAGGCAGTTTTGTCGTCCGCCGACCTCAAAAAGCGGTAAAAAGCAGGAATTAGAAAAATATTATAATAATATCTTTTATACTTTAAAATTTTCTTATATATAGCTATATTCATAATTATTAAAAAATTAAAGGAGTAATCTAAAATGACTAAAGCAGAAGTCGAAGCAAAAGTAAAACAAGCAATTATTGACAAATTAGGTGTAGAAGAATCAAAGATCACCGAAGGTGCACATTTCATCAATGATTTAGGTGCAGATTCATTAGATACAGTTGAGTTAGTAATGAAATTCGAAGAAGAATTTGATATTAAGATTCCTGATGAAGATGCAGAAAAAATAACAAAGGTCGACGACGCAGTAAATTACATTCTTAACAAATTAGGATAATCTAAAATAGTTTAATGAAAAAGAGAGTTGTAGTAACAGGAATTGGTGCATTAACTCCCGTAGGTTTAACTGCTGAAGAGTTCTGGACATCAATTACTGAGGGTAAGAGTGGTGTTGGAGCTATTACTTATTTTGATACTACTGAATTTGATACAAAATTTGCTGCACAGTTGAAAGGTTTCGATCCTTTAAATTATATGGATAGAAAACTTTCCCAGAGAATTGACCCGTTCACACAATACGCACTTGTAGCAACTGATATGGCAGTTGCCGACAGTGGTTTGAATCTTGAGACTGTAGATAAAGAAAGAATAGGTGTTGTTTACGGTTCAGGAATCGGTGGAATGTGGACATACCACAAACAGCAAACAGTTTTATATGACCGTAAGGGTAATCCGGACAGGATTAGTCCGTTTTTCATTCCTATGCTTATAGCTGATATAGCAGCGGGCAGGATATCTATGAAATACGGTTTCAAAGGTCCTAATTTTGCCACTACATCAGCCTGTGCTACATCGGCAAATGCAATAATCGATTCGATGATGTTAATTCAAAGAGGAGATGCAGATGTGATGATTACAGGAGGTTCAGAAGCAGTAATCTGTCCTATGGGAATAGGCGGATTCAATGCAATGAAAGCTTTATCTACACGCAATGATGCACCCGAAAAAGCATCAAGACCGTTTGATAAAGGCAGAGACGGATTTGTTATGGGTGAAGGCGGTGCAACTCTTGTTATTGAAAGTCTCGAACATGCACTTGCAAGAGGCGCTAATATATATGCTGAAATTACAGGTTTTGGAATGACCGGTGACGCACATCATATTACTGATCCATCTCCGGGTGGAGAAGGTGTGGCACGTGCTATGAGAATAGCATTAGCCGATTCAGGTTTAAAGCCTGAAGATATAGATGTAATAAACGCTCACGGAACGTCTACACCTCCAAATGACAGGAATGAAACCGCAGCTATTAAGACAGTATTTGGTGAATATGCACAGAAATTAAACATACATTCGATAAAATCAATGGTAGGTCATCTTCTTGGTGCAGCAGGTGCAATTGAATCGATTGCTGCAGTATTGACGATTAAACACGGAATTATTCCACCTACTATTAACTATGAAGAAAAAGATCCTGATTGTGATTTGAATTATACACCAAACGTCGCAGTTAAAAGAGACGTCAGAGCAGTTTTATCCGATAATTCAGGATTTGGGGGACACAATACAGCAACTATATTCAGACGATTTGATAATTAAAATATCTTGCTTCTGTTAATGTTGTATGTTTAAAGCCGTAAAAAGATTAAAAGTATTTATACCATTTTTGAAAAAGGAATCTCAATCAGAAGATTCCTTTTCAAAAGCTTCCAAGAAGATTGATTTTGAGAAATTTCAATCCGCCATTCATTACAAAATAATTGACAAAAATTATTTCATTACTGCACTAACACATCGTTCGTTTCTTAAAGTCAGAAAAGATACTTCATCAACTAATCTGATTTCAAATGAGCGACTTGAATTTCTGGGAGATGCAGTTCTTGACTTAATAGTAGCTGAATTTTTGTACAGAAACTTCCCTTTAAACGAAGAGGGTGATTTAACAAAGTTCAGGTCAATACTTGTTAATAAGAGATTTCTTGCAGAAAGGGCAAAGAACCTAAGAATACAGGATTACTTGCTTGCTTCAAACACTGCACTGAAATCGATAGACCAGGGTTATGATGCAATTCTGGCTGATGCATATGAAGCGCTAATAGGAGCTATTTTCCTCGATTCAGGATATGAAAATTCAAAGAAGTTTTTAAATCAGGAAATATTTTCAAAACTTGATGTAAAATGGCTTAATCAGTTTGATGAGAACTTCAAGAGCAGGTTCCTTGAATATGCACAAGCCCATACTGACTTTATTCCTGATTACAGAGTCATAAAAGAGGAAGGTCCGGAGCATCATAAATTGTTTACAGTAGAAGTCCATTTAGCTAATCATTGCTTAGGCATTGGCAAAGGTAAATCAAAAAAACAAGCTGAACAAGAAGCAGCTAAAAATGCTTTACAGAATCTTGATGCCATTGATAAATTAGGAATTAAGAGAAAAAAGTAATTTTACTTTAAGGCTTGACTATTTTCGAAATCAAATATATCTTTGTATAAACTAAAAGGAGATAAATTTATTTAAAATTATATTACAATTTTAAAAATCAAAGGAAAAAAGTATAAAATATAAGTAACCATTTATTAAAGAACAATTTTTGTTATCAGAGGTATCTTTAATAAATGGTTTTTTATTAAACTAATTATAAAAAGTTTATGGGTAAAATTAAATTCTCAAATTTGCTGCTGTTAATTTTAACGGGTACTATGCTGTTTGCTCAGACTGATAAGAATTTAGTTAAAGTTAATAATTACGACAACCCAACAGATTACAAGGTTATCAGCTCGACTAATTCATTTGTTGAACTTGAATTTACTCCTAAGTATACATCTGCAACCGAGTTTTTAAATGCAGCACATAATTCTTCTTTAACCGGCAAACCTGATCTAGGCAGCAGAAATTTTTCTGTTGTTACACCAGGGGAAATAAATAACAGAATAGAAATAATTGATATAAAGTACGAAGAATTGCAAGGCGGAGAAGTGAAGCCCGTTCCGACTCCCAGAAAAGGTAATAACAATTTAGAAGTTCTGTATGATTTTAATTATGATATTAGTATTTATACTAGCAATTCCTTATACCCTAAAGTTAATGCCGAATTTATTCAGGATGGTAAATTCAGGAACAAATACATTGGAGTTGCACAAATTTATCCGGTTCAGTTTAATCCCTTAAATAAAAGCTTAAGAAGGATTACTTATATTAGAGTAAGGGTTGTATTTGGAAGTACTCCAATTTATACACAGAAGCAACAAACAAAGCAGGAAACCGATTTCCTTAAGAACTTATCATTAAACTGGGAGAGTTCAATAAACTGGGTCACTCCTGAATTTAATTCATACAAACCTTCTATTATCAACAGCGTTCTTGCCTCGGGTGATTTTTACAGAATTGAGATTAAAGAAACGGGTATATTCAAGATTGACAAGAACTTTTTGAATTCAGCAGGAATAAATACTTCCAACATAGACCCCAGGACAATAAAAATATATGGAAACGGAGGCAGAGAACTTCCCTATCAGAATTCTGCACCTGTACCAGAAGATTTAATTCAAAATCAGATATTTGTTTACGGAGAATCTGACGGAGTCTTTAATGACAATGATTATATATTATTCTACGGGCTTTCGCCTCATCAGTGGATACAACAAAACGGTACTTATGTTCACAAACTCAATACATATTCAAACGTTAACTATTACTGGATAACTTACGGAGGAGCTAATGGCTTGCGTATTCCGGAGACACAATCATCAAATTTACCGAATATTAACCCAGTTACTTTTTTCACGGACAAACTTTTTGATGAGCCCGAAGTAAACAATCTTGGTTCGACAGGTAATCTATGGGTAAGTCAAAGGATTGGTTATGGAGAAACATTTACTTTTAATAAACAACTTCAGGGCTATATACCAGGCTCTGAGATTAAATTTAAATTGATTCTTGCAAACGGAACAACTTCATTTGATGCATACTATTCAGTTTCAGACAATAATTCAGGTTTCACAAGTGCTTATTCTGTATATGCAGTTAATGGTGTTTTCTCTCATATATCTTTATCTGAACCTATTTATTTCCAGTATGTATTAAATTCAGGTAATAATATAAATCTGAAAGCACAATTGACACAGG
>CAIUQV010000609.1 GCA_903901375.1 uncultured Ignavibacteriota bacterium | reverse complement strand
TTCAGCTACTTCAGAGCACTTTCAAACGGAGAGCTTTTCCTTAACGAAACATCAAACTACTTTACAAAAGACTTCCTTCAGGAATTTCATAAGTATAATTTCCTGATTGTACAGGATATTCTTTTCACTTCTTTCAGTGAATCATTCAGCAGATACCTATACGAGATTAAGAAATTCCACTGCATCGGTATAAGAGATGAATCGGATATAAATAATTATTCGCTTTCTTCGGCGGCAAAAGCTGTGAAAGAAGGTAAGAGAAAAATATTCTTTGAAATACTCCAGAAGTCAACGGGGCAGGAACACATCAGAAAGACTTTCTCAAAGTCTATTTTCAAAGTACTCGGTGAAAATGATTTCCTTGATAACAGGGTAATATTCTCAAACCCGATTAACATACAGAAAGATGAGCTCGATTATCTCACAGACAAGAGAGTTAATGCAGTTCTCTGTCCGAGCGATATTCTGAAACTTGGCGAAAAGAAACTCGAGACTCTTGATTTGATGAAGTACGGTCTGAATGTAAGCATCGGTACGGGATATCTTGGGAAGTCAGTATTGTCAGAAATGAAGCTCCTATCGCATCTGGTAAAAAAAGGCAATCTTTCATTCCGTTCAATACTGAAAATGTCTGTAACAAACCCTGCAAGAATGTTCGATGTTCTGGAAACTCACGGAAGTATTGAAAAGAATAAAGTAGCAAACCTGATACTTTTCGACGTATCCGATTTACGCAACTACTTTATATCTCCCGATTTAAGTTCAGAAAAAGTAGCCGAACACATTATTGAAAACCTTGACTCAAAAGATATTTCTGATATAATAGTAAAAGGTAACGTTATAAGAAGAGATTACCGCAGTAAGCTTTTCGATACGGACACAATGAAGCAAACCACATCTGCACTGACTCAGAAGATAATAGAGACCGGTAAGTACTATGAGTTCAAGGAAAAGTACTTAATGCGAAAACGCATAAAGGAACTTTCTATCGATAATAAGGAAGAGAGAAAAATCATCATAACCACTGGCGGAGAAGATTTAAAAGAAGTAACTCCTGCTGAAAATCCAATAATATCAGACAGTGAATTCAGGGTTATCGGTGTACGGAAAGACGTTACACCAATAAAATCTTCTTCTGATGACGAGGATACTTTTGTGAATGATTACAGCGTAATGGAAATAACTGATATCACCGAAGGTTTAAAACTTTACGATGACAATGAAGTAAAGATAAAAGAGAACCCGCTGAAAGATAACGCAGGATACGATATTCCCAAAAAGAAAATATTCTTTGACGATGTTGGCAACGTTGTAGAGTCAGCAGAAGAGAAAGAGGAAATAAAAGTTATTGAAAGCAAGAAACCCAAAGAGAAAGACAAGCCCATAGCTTATAAGAAAGATAAAATGAGATTCGGTTTTTCCGATAACGAATAGTTTACAGTTCCTTCTTCAGATATTTAGCGGTATACGAAACATCCTGGTAATTCTTCACAATGTCTTCAGGAGTCCCTTCTGCAATAATTCTTCCTCCGGAATCACCTCCTTCAGGTCCGAGGTCAATAATCCAGTCCGAAGACTTTATCACATCAAAATTATGCTCAATAACGAGTACAGTGTTTCCTTTATCCACAAGTTTGTTCAGCACATCA
>CAIUQV010000608.1 GCA_903901375.1 uncultured Ignavibacteriota bacterium | reverse complement strand
GAATACAAAAACTCAATAAACTTCGACGGTTGCTTATCATTCGTAAACGGTGTAAAAAAGAAATTAGTAAACCCTAAAGAATATTCCCGTCTTGTTATCATTCATATTATGACTAATCCAGTGATTTCAGGAAAACCTGAGTTCTTTATCAGTAACGCTCTTTCCGATCCTAAGTTATACAATGGTAATAAAAAACGTACTTTCAGTATTCCTGTTTCAGATGAAATAAATAAAGAATTTAATACCTACAAGTACCATCGTACTTTCGCTTTCTTCATAAACTTTTTTACCGAAATTGAGGAAAACCTTAAAGGCGAACCCATTACCATAGAAAATGTAATTTCTTGTTCCGATGTGTATCCTCTCAGCTCAATGCTCTTAGAGGAGTCAGACGTTGATATTAATTTCCCGCCTTTCTTCCTCGAAAAGTAATTCTGCTGTTTCAATAATCCCCGCACAAGCGGGGATTATTATTTTTCATACTCAAAAAGGTATTTATGCTTTTAAATTAAATCAGTATTTATACTATAAAATCTTTTAATCTGTGTAAATCAGTCTCTTTCAGCGTTTATCTGTGTGCTGTTTCTTCTTTCCTCTTTCTAATGCCTAACCCCTAACCCCTAACCCCTAACCCCTATTATGAATATTTATTTACCCTTAAATAAGTTATTTTTAATCTGAATAAATAATGCTTTTTATTGAGTATTTAATCTGTAAATTTAATCTTTTACGGTTATGAAAAACAACGATATTATATTCTATACTGACCCCAAAGGAAACGTAAAAATTGAAGTTAACTTTCTGGAGGATACTTTTTGGCTGAGTCAAAAGAAGATTTCCGAATTATTCGGTGTGGAAGTTAATACTGTTAATTATCATTTAAAGGAAATCTTTGATTCTAAGGAATTAAACAAAATTTCAACTATTCGAAAAATTCGAATAGTTCAAAAAGAGGGCACTAGAGACATTTCACGTGAAATCGAAGTTTACAGTCTCGATGTGATTATTGCTGTTGGTTATAGAGTAAATAGTTATAAAGCCACGCAATTTAGGATTTGGGCTACAAACGTCTTAAAAGAGTTCATTCTTAAAGGGTTTATTCTTGATGATCAAAGATTAAAACAAGGGGCATCAGTTTTCGGAAAAGATTATTTTGATGAGTTACTCGAACGCATTAGGGAAATAAGAGCCAGCGAAAGAAGGTTCTATCAAAAAATTACTGATATCTATGCTCAATGTAGTGTAGATTATGACGCTAAATCAGAAACAACACTTATATTCTATAAAACTGTTCAGAATAAACTTCACTGGGCTATCACCGGTTTAACAGCCGCTGAAATTATTTCCCGGAGGGCAGATTCTGTGAAACCTAATATGGGTTTAACTAATTGGAAACATTCTCCTAAAGGTAAAATTCTTAAATCAGATATCTCTACAGCTAAAAATTATTTAAATGAATCGGAAATAAGCGAACTTAACAGAATTGTCGGAATGTATCTTGATTATGCAGAGAATCAGGCTAAGAAACAAAATCCTATGAGTATGGTTGATTGGATTTCCAAATTAGATGGTTTCCTGAAATTTAATGAGTATAATGTTCTTAAAAATTCAGGAAAGATTAGCCATGATATTGCAATTCAGCTTGCCGAAGTAGAATTTGAAAAGTATAGAGTAATTCAGGATAAAAACTATATAAGTGATTTTGATAATGAAATAAAGAAATTGATTCCTCCCAATAAAACTAAAAGGAAAAACAAAAAAGATGATAATATCAAGTAATTAAATTTCTTAATGTTGAA
The DNA here is from genome assembly GCA_903901375.1 of uncultured Ignavibacteriota bacterium. Classification (GTDB taxonomy): domain Bacteria; phylum Bacteroidota; class Ignavibacteria; order Tepidaquicellales; family Tepidaquicellaceae; genus CAIKZJ01. The sequence continues at coordinate 3,009 of CAIUQV010000608.1, read as the reverse complement.
AGAATATATGCAATCATCTTGTTTGTAATTATTAAACTCCCTTTATTCAGTTATAATCAGTTGCTCGCCTACATCCTATCACATCCTCCCTAACCCCTAATCCCTAACCCCTTACCACTGACCCCTATTATGAATATTTATTTACCCTTAAATAAGTTATTTTTATGACAATTATTTTATAAGATGCAAAAAGATATTTTAAACGCTAAAGATGTTGTTCTGAAAGAATTGAACGAAGTCCGGAACCTTCTTAACAGGTTCGGCGAAAAGAAGTTTCAGAAGAATTTTTCCTCTGCAATTGAATCTATTTATAAGTGCAAAGGAAAAGTTGTTATCTCAGGTGTGGGTAAAAGCGGTATCGTCGCTCAGAAAATTGCCGCTACTTTTAATTCCACAGGTACACATTCCGTCTTCCTCCATTCTGCCGATAGCATTCACGGTGACCTCGGCATTATCGAAGCCGATGACGTTGTTATGCTTATTTCTAAAAGCGGTGAGTCTGATGAAATTAAAAACCTCGTTCCGTACCTGAAAAATATTAACGTTAAGATTATTCTCATTACCGGTAACCTGAAGTCGTCCCTCGCTTCCAGCGCTGATATTTTAATCGATGCATCAGTGAAAGTTGAAGCCTGCCCGCATAACCTTGCACCTACTTCTTCTTCTACTGTTACGCTCATTATCGGCGATGCTCTTGCCGTTGCCTTGCTCCAGAAGCGCGGATTCACAAAAGAAGATTTTGCATTCCTGCATCCGGGCGGTATTCTCGGAAAGAAACTTCTGCTCCGCATCGAAGATATTATGGTTAAGGGAAATGATATTCCCGTTGTTGTAAAATCCGCTAAACTTAAAGATGTTATTTATCAGATTTCATCGAAGAGACTCGGTTGTGCTGTGGTTATGGGAAAGTCTAAGATTGAAGGGTTTATAACAGACGGAGATATCCGCCGTCTGCTTGAAAATGATGTTGACATCAGGAATATTGTCGCAAAGGATTTAATGAACCCGAAACCGAAAACTATTCTTAAGGAAACTCTCGCTAAAACCGCTCTGGAAATAATGGAAAAGAATAAAATCACTCAGCTCGTTATTGTCGATAGAAGGAAAAAACTCGCAGGCATTCTGCATATTCATACTCTTATTCAGCTTGGTCTTTGATGAAGTATTTGCCGCTCTATATATTGTTCATTATCACGATAGTGTTTTATTCCTGCGAAAATAAATTCGTTCCTCCTAAAATGGATTTAAAGTCCGAAGATATTCCCGAACAGGAAAGCTGGAATTCTTCTGTGGCTTTCTCCGACTCGGGTAACGTTAAAGCAATCCTCCGCGCCGGACATATTTCTGCTTTCAATAAAAAGGGATATACCTTAATTGACAGCGGTGCGAAAGTTGACTTCTACAGAAATGGTGAGATTGTCTCAACCCTCACCAGTAAACGCGGAAAGGTGCTCGAACCTTCTAAAGATATTGAAATATACGATAGCGTTGTCGTGGTTAATAAAGAAGGTAGTATTCTGAAAACTCAGAAACTTCTCTGGAGTAATAAGTCGCAAAAGGTTTCTACAGATGTTTATGTTAAAATTAAATCGCCGAAGGAAGAAGTGGAAGGTATTGGGTTTGAATCTGACCAGAACCTGAAAAATTATTCTATATTTAAAGTGACGGGAATCTTCAGCCAGTGATAAACTCCATCAGAAATATTTTCATTCTCTTTCTTCTGCTCGCCTGCTGCGCGTCTTTTGCTCAGGATAAAATCGAACTGAAGAAAAGCGATAAACTTACCGGCAAAACAATTGACGGTAAGACCGTACGCGAAGCAACCGGTAACGTACATTTCGTTCAGGGAAACGTAAACGTTTTCTGCAACGATGCCGTTCAGTACATAGATGATAATAAGATAGAACTTAAAGGTAATGTTAAGATTTATCAGGATACTCTCTCTCTCTTTACGTCTAAAGCTACTTACTACGGCACCGATAAACACGCTGTGTGCGAAGGAGGCGTTACGCTCAAAGACCCGAATGCCACGCTCCGTGCTGATAACGGGGTTTATTATTTCGGCGAAGCAAAAGCTATCTTCAAAGGTGATGTTATTATCGTTAACCCGGCGTACAGAATCACATCAAGAGAATTAACATATCTCAGAAATTCAGAAGATTCATTCTCTAAAGGCGACGTTGTCGTTACTACCGATTCCGCTGTTATCAAAGCAGAGTACATTGATTTCTACAAACGGCAGGGAAAAACTTACGCCATTCAGAACGTTAGCATTGACAGCGATTCTTCTGTAATCTATTCCGATACTCTTACGGATTATTCTTTCGAAAAGAAAAGTGTTGCCGTGGGTAACGTTAGAATTCTGAACCTTCGTAATAAACTTGTCGTCACTGGTACCTATGCCGAAAACTACGACAGGATTAAGTATTCATTCGTTAAAGGGAATGCAAAACTTACTCAGGTGGAAAATGAGAAGGATACTCTGTTCATCTTCAGCGATGTTCTCGAATCTTTCCGCACTGTCCCCGAAAAGTATAAGGCAAAAGAGAACGTGGAAATCGTCCGTGGAAACTTTCTCGCAAAGTCAGACACGGCAGTATTCGCAAAGACTAAAGATACAAACGTCGAAGAGATGTCGCTGTTTCCGCGTCCCGTTATCTGGCAGGATAATATGCAGCTTACCGCAGACTCTGTCTTTGCGCAGATTGTTAATCGCAAACTCTCTGTGGTTTATGCCAGAAAACTCGAAGGGTATCCGCTGACTAAAAATTCCTTTCTCCTTACTGCAAACAGGGATACGTTCTTCGTCGAAAGGTACGACCAGATTACAGGACGTGATATTAAAATAACTTTTGAGAATGATACTATTAAAAACGTTAACGTTTATAAGAACTCTTCAAGCATTTACTATGTTTTTGATGATTTAAAAGCAAATGGCGTAAATATAGTTGACGGAGAAAATATGTACATTACTTTTGACGGCAGTCAGAAAGTATCTAAAATAAGAAT
>CAIUQV010000607.1 GCA_903901375.1 uncultured Ignavibacteriota bacterium | reverse complement strand
CCCTCCCGCTTTCAGGAAGACGAATGCCGGTATAAAACCTTTAAGAAAATCTATCACAAGCACTGCTATACCAGTCAGCTTTGAATTCGTTACTTCGTAGGAGTTTAGTGCACCTACATTTCCCGAACCTTCCCTGGTTATGTCTTTACCGGTACTTTTCAGTATTATTATATATGCAGTCGGTATGGAACCGATTAAATAAAATAATACACATAGCAATACATATTCCGCTGTAGTCATATCACAAAGGTCTGGCTACAATTATACCCGACTGTTTTTTATTCCCTTTCAGATATTCTTTCAGCTCTTCTTTGGAAATTATAATCTCACCCTTTGTTATCGAAGCGTGCATAAAATGTGTCTTTCCGTTTTTCTTGTATATGAAACCTGTATGCGTCACGTCAAGACCTTCAATGTTTGTAGTGGTAGCAATTATATCACCCGTTTCAAGCTTATCGTAATACTGGTCAACTTCACCCTTCTTTATGTAATAAAGCTTTCTCTTGTTCATGCTCTTCTCTATAGACTTAATCTCTGCAATAAAATCATCATTGCCCGAAAGCTGCTTGTATGATTCTGTATGAGTCGACATAAAGTTAATCTTCTTACTGTATGGCTCGCCGCCGATATCGTATGTTATATCCTTTACGTATCCTTTTTCCTGATTGTTGTAAATCCAGTCTGTGTAGTAATGCAGCCGTGAAGGATAACCGTTTATTTCTCCGTTCCGGTATCTTATATTCTGTAGCTCTGCTTTATAACTCGCAAAATCTATTGTTCCTTTTTTAATGATGTTCGCTATCGCAAGTACATTCTCAACATATGTTACGCAGTCGAGCCCTGTTATCTTTATCACCAGCTTCTCATCGTTCACGTTTTTATCAAGCGTTCCTGCTACGTATTCCACACCCTGAAAACTCTTCCCTACTGTCGCTATTATCTCTCCAATGTCCGAATTACCAAGCGATGCATCGAAACTCTTTAGCTTTTTCTTCACTGCCTTTACCTCAGCATCGTCATCGGCAAAAGTATTCACACTTACAAACATCAGTATAAGTGCAAGTAATAGACTGCTGTAATATTTATTTATGTTCATAATTTTTGTTATTATCATAATCCTGTATTTTATGTAATTTACGTACTAACAAATTAAACTGAAATGAATTTAAAGATACGTAAAGCAAAAAAAACTGACGCAGAAGGAATCCTGAACCTCATCGTGGAACTTGCAAAATTTGAGAAACTCGCACCGCCCGATAAAAAAGCTCAGGTAAGATTAATCAAAGATGCATTCTCCCCTGATCCATTCTTCGAAATCCTTATAGCTCTTAACGGCAGTAAACCCGTGGGATATGCCTTCTACTTTTTCACTTATTCCACTTTTCTCGCAAAACGTACACTTTACCTCGAAGATATTTTCGTAAGCGAGAAATACCGCAGTTCCGGTATTGGGGAAAAACTCTTTGGTGAACTGATTAAGATTGCTAAAAAGAAGAAATGCGGACGGCTGGACTTCACAGTCCTCGACTGGAATAAAAAAGCAATGAAGTTCTATAACCGGCTCGGAGCAAAAGCCTTAAAAGAATGGGTTTATTACAGACTGAGTCTTTAAACTATCTTGGCCTTATCTTGGCATTATCTTGGCCACTCGTATGTTGCAAAAGTAAGTTTTTAAATAATTAGGATAGGTTAAATTTGCAATAACTACAAAATCAGTTTTGGCTAAGGAGATG
>CAIUQV010000606.1 GCA_903901375.1 uncultured Ignavibacteriota bacterium | reverse complement strand
TTCATATTATAAACTGAATTATCGATTAATACATCCATAGAATCTATCTTTGCCCTGTCAATTCCAGCCGTCTGAATCATCTTCATCGAATAACCGTCAATCAGATGCTTCGAGAGAGTACCGCCTAATAATGCAACAGCAATCATAAATACTGATAGTGCATAAAATGAGAATATTATTGTCTTCATCGTATTGTAAAATTTCGAAAATATAAATGATTTTAGTTTATTATTCTAACCATTCCGCAGCACGTGAAAAAATCCTTTCAAACCATTCATTCGTTCTGACATTCAGTCTTTCTAAAATTGAAAAAGGCATAATGTGATCGTATTCAATATCTGTATGCATTTCTTCCACACGTACTTTCAGTCCGTTTCCAGTAAGTGTTTTTCTTACGTGTTCTGCCGGAGCTACTTCATCATTCTTTAAAGGTATCGCAAGTATTCTGTCTTCATAATGTTTCAAATTACAGTATCGGTAATCCTCTAACCTGCCGGAATTTAGCATCGACCTGAATGCCATACCTTCTTCTTCGTTATCTTTAAAATATTTTTTCAGGTATACGTCTCTTTCTATACAGCTTTCATAATCTTTTGTGTAAAAATTCTTAACCGATTTTTCTGCCTTTGAGTCGCAGATAAATCTCGACTTCAGGTTCATCATGTCCATCGTTAATCCGCCGCAAAACAGCACTGACTTTGTATCCGCAAACATTTCTTTCCTTGCCATTAATAAAACTTCTATAAGGAATGCACCGATTGAATATCCGAACATAGAGATATTGCAGTCCTTATCAATTGATTCATATCTTCCATCTCTTATTTCTTTCACAAGTTTCTGAACGTCATAAAAGCTCCTTAATCCAGACCAGAAGAAAAGTTCGGGCATAAGGTGAAGTCTTGTGCTTATTGCTGAATTAATAAATGAAAATTCTTCCGCTCCGAAAAGTTTTTGTCTTTCTTTGGCAAGTGCATTCATTTCTCTGGAAGCAATCCATTCCGGAGGTCTTCTGTTTACGTGATGAGAAACCGGAAACATAAGTACAGAACGGTTTGTAAGCTCAGCAAGTTTCTTTGCCCATGTATGGTATTTTTCCCAGCCTCCTTCATTCAGTCCGTGTAATAAGATTATCAGATTTTTGCTTTTGCCGGGATTAGTGTATAAAGGGAAAATAAATTTTCTGTCATAAGTTTCCGCTTCATGTATCTTTTCAGCAAACGACCTTGTCTTTATTGCAGTATCGTAAGAAATATTAGTCATTATACAATTTTTGATATAGTCGGAATCGGGATAGTAAACACTCTCATCAGAAGTGAAAGAATAATTATTTATAACTAAATTGCTGCCGGGAATACTTATTAAGTCAGTGTTTTCAGAATATATTTCATTTAATAGATTAAAATCTTCAGTGTAGCTCATCGTGTGAACATTATATTTTGAATTATTGTTAAAACTATCGAAAATCAAATACTATTTATATGCATTTTTTGAAGACAGTACAGAGATTACCGATTGATATTAAAACAGCCTGGGATTTCTTTTCATCGCCTGATAATCTGAAAATTATCACACCTGAAAAGATGGGATTCATTGTTACATCCGAATATCGTGAAGAAAAGATGTATCCCGGAATGATTATTACATACAAAGTTCATCCGCTTCTGGGAATCCCGCTTAACTGGGCTACAGAAATCACGCACGTCGAAGACTATAAATATTTTGTGGATGAGCAAAGATTCGGACCTTATAAATTCTGGCATCATCAGCATAAGTTCTATGAAATTGAAGGAGGAGTTGAAATGGTTGATATTCTTCACTATAAAGTTGGATTTGGATTTATAGGAAGTATTATCAATACACTTATTGTAAAGAGACAGCTCGAACAGATTTTCAGTTACAGATACAACAAACTTGAGGAAATATTCGCAAAGTTATAATATAGCAATTATTAATCAGAAATATAGCATTCAAAAAACAGCTAAAATCAGACATATTAAATCCC
>CAIUQV010000605.1 GCA_903901375.1 uncultured Ignavibacteriota bacterium | reverse complement strand
GGGACAGAATTATGGGATGGAACTTCATTATATAGTTTATATGAAAAAGCATATACACCATGGGAATGGCACAAACAATTGTTTGAAAAAGCAAAAAGGTTGGGATTGCTCTGCTTTTCTACGCCGTTTGATAAAAGTGCTGTAGATTTTCTGGAAGAATTGGGGAATCCAATATACAAAGTAGCATCATTAGAAATTCAGGATTTACCATTAATAAAATATATGGCACTTAAAGGTAAGCCAATGATTATGTCAACAGGAATTGCCGAATTGGAAGATATAGAGTTAGCAATAAAAACCTGCAGAGATGCCGGTAATAATAATATTGCATTATTAAAATGCACATCTGCATATCCTGCACCTATAGATGAGGCAAATCTGCTGACAATTCCAGACATGGCAAAAAGGTTTAACGTGATATCAGGATTATCAGACCATACATTAGGAATATCAGTCCCAATAGCTGCTGTTTCACTTGGTGCAAAGATAGTAGAGAAGCACTTTATTCTTGATAAAAAACTTGGGGGACCTGATTCAGTATTTTCATTAGAGCCGAAAGAATTTAATGAAATGGTAAATGCAATAAGAGAGGTAGAAAAGGCAATTGGGAAAGTTGACTATAGCGTAAGTGAAAAAGCTAAATCAGGTAAAAGGTTTGCGAGAACATTATTTGTTGTTAAAGATGTTAAAAAGGGAGAATCTTTTACTGAAGAAAATATAAAATCCATCAGACCTGGAGATGGATTACCACCCAAATATTATTATGATATAATCGGTAAGTCAGCGAGCAGGGATGTTGAAAGAGGTGAGCCATTAAATTGGGAGATGGTTGAGAAGGAATAGGTGTTGGGAATTAGGTTTTAGGTATTAGGTTTTAGGAATTAGGTTTTAGGAATTAGGTTTTAGGTATTAGGTATTAGGTATTAGGTATTAGGTATTAGGTATTAGGTTTTAGGTATTAGGTATTAGGTATCAGGTATTGAATATTAGATATTAGATTTTGGTTGTTTGTGATTAGTTGTTAATCCATTGTTCTTGGTTCTTTGTTCTTGGTATTTTATAAAGACTTAAATATGAAATTATAGATTGGAAACTGAAAAGAATATTACAAAAATAGCGATAATACCTGCCAGGGGTGGTAGTAAGAGGATTCTTAGGAAAAATATAAAGAAGTTTCTTGGAAAACCTATAATTGCATATTCGATTCAAGCAGCAATAAATTCCAAATTATTTGATGAGATAATGGTATCAACAGATGATAAAGAGATTGCCGAAATATCTAAAAAGTTTGGTGCTAAAGTACCTTTTTTCAGGTCAGATGAAACTTCAGACGATTTTGCTACAACAAATGATGTCTTAAATGAAGTCATAGAAAAATATAGTTTGGAGAATAAGAGTTTTGACTATTTTTGCTGTATTTATCCTTGTGCTCCATTTATTACTCCCGGTAAATTAAAAGTGACATTTAACTTATTAAATAAAAGCAATTCAGATTCATTGATACCTGTAGTAAAATTCAGTTATCCTATACAAAGAGCCTTCAAATTACAAGAAAATGTATTGGCTTATCTCAATCCAGAAAATATTAAAAAAAGGTCACAGGATTTAGAAGAGACATATCACGATGCAGGTCAGTTTTACTGGTCAAAAACTGAATCATTTATTAAAAACAAATCGCTTTTAACAAATTGTACTTCACCTTTCATATTATCTGAAACAGAAGTTCAGGATATTGATAATGATGAAGACTGGAAGTTAGCTGAAATGAAGTATAAATTATTGAAAAAAGATTAAAGAAATGAAAATGAATTCAGTTAATCATTATGAATTTACTTTGTCTAAACTAAATTGAGCTTTATTTCATATCAATATTTGTTTTTTTTGTTTTTTTCTGTAATATTGTATTACTTACTTCCCGGAAAGGTAAGAAATCTTTTTCTG
>CAIUQV010000604.1 GCA_903901375.1 uncultured Ignavibacteriota bacterium | reverse complement strand
TTAATAACCTTAAGAAAAAAATTGATTGAAGAGTTGAAATTGAAAGTAAAAGATACAAAACTTAAATATAATGCAGCATGAGACTTTACTTATTTTCAACTAAAAATGAATTGATATCAATATAGGCAAAGCATAAAACTATTACTATCTATTAATAGTAAAACCCACTTCTTTTACTCCTCATAAAGAGAATTTCAAAGTGCTTACTTTTGTCTCTAAACATATCACTTCTTAAATTAATGTCTCAACTCCGTTCCTTGTCCCTGTATCTAATCCCATCCCAGGATTTATATACAATTATTCTTTGTTTTTAATTTAAAGGTTATTCGAACAAGTTTTAAAACAAGATTATGCTTAAAAGTAATCAAAAAGAAAAAGCTGAATCATTCCTGAAATATCATCAGGATAAAGAAATTCTGGTATTGCTGAATACTTGGGATATCGGAAGTTCTAAGTTAATAGAAGCTTGTGGCTTTAAAGCAGTTGCAACTACAAGTATGGGAATTGCTGCATCTTTAGGCTATCCCGACTGCCAGATTATAAAATTGTCAGAAATGATTGATGTTATCTCTGGAATTGTAAATGGAGTTCAGATACCGGTCACCGTGGATATTGAAGCAGGTTATGGAAACAATACTGATGAGATTGTTGAGTCTGTAAAAAAGATAATTGCAACAGGGATTGTCGGAATAAACATTGAAGATAGTATTGATTTAAATCCGGTATTAATTGACGAGATGGAATTTTGTGAGAGAATATCTGCCATTCGTGAGTTGTCAGATTCACTGGGTTTTCATTTGGTTATTAACGCAAGAACTGATTCATTTTATACTTCGGCTGGTACTCTGCAGGAAAAATTGTCTGAATCAATAAAACGCGGTAACAAATACAGGGAAGCTGGTGCAGACTGCATATTCGTACAGCCTGTTTGGGATAAAGATACTATTTCAACATTGGTTAAGGAAATCAATGCCCCGATAAATATTCTTTCTAATCCTGCTAATGCTGCTGGACTGCCGCCATCGGTTAGCGAACTTCAGGATTTAGGCGTTGCCCGTTTAAGTCTGGGTTCAAGTATGTTGAAAGCTACTTTGGCTTTAACTAAAAAAGTTGCTGATGAACTATTAGAAAAAGGGACCTACAATATTTTATCAGATTCTCTCGAGCCGGCTGCCAATGCAGCTCTGGCTTATAAAATGGCAGTAGGAATGAATAAATGAATAACAATCTGGAGTGTTAGGAGTAGTAGATTGCGGCACTTCGAAAACAAAAACATAATATGAAAATTACCAGCACAAACAATCAGGATGAACGCATCGCTAAAATGACATTCGCATCCGTGTATCCGCATTATCTTACAAAAGTCGTTAAGAAAGGCCGTACGCAAATAGAGCTGCATCAGGTGATTGAATGGCTGACAGGCTTTAATGAGAAAATACTGCAATCACTCATCGATGATAAAGTGATTTTTGAAACTTTCTTTCAAAAAGCAAAATTAAACCCCAATGCTAAACTCATTACCGGTGTTATCTGCGGCTATCGTATAGAAGAAATTGAAAATCCGCTGACACAGCAGGTAAGATATCTGGATAAGCTGGTGGATGAACTTGCAAAAGGAAAGTCAATGGATAAAATTTTTAGAAAGTAAACAAATTAAATAACTTAACAATATAAATTATGGCACTTATCAATCCACACATAAACTTCAACGGAAATGCCGAAGAAGCATTTACGTTTTACAAATCAGTATTCGGCGGAGAATTTTCAAAAGTTATGCGCTTTAAAGATTTGTCAGGCCCGGACTTTCAGGTATCACCCGATGAAGAGAATAAAATAATGCACATTGCTTTGCCTATAGGCAAAAATACTTTGATGGGAAATGACGTACCGGAATTTATGGGACGGACTAATGAAAACGAAAACAGGTCTAAGATAGCCATTAGCGCGGAAAGCCGCGAAGAAGCAGAGAGATTGTTCAATGGACTTTCCGCAGGTGGAAATGTTGAAATGCCTATCGCCGAGAGCCCCTGGGGTTCATACTTTGGAATGTTCAGAGATAAATACGGCATCGAATGGATGGTTAACTTTGACCCCAATATATAATGGGCAAACAAATCACTAAATAGAGCGGACAATTGTATTCCTAAAAATGAAATTTAAAATACAAAACAATATATTATGCAAAACAAAATAATTCCAAACATCTGGTTTAATACTCCCGACGGGAAAGTTTCTTCTGTCCTTGCGTATTATCAGGAGATTTTTGCTGATGATTTTAAAGCCGGACATATTATCCCGCTTGGTGAGACTCCATCAGGAAACACAGAAATGTGTGAAGTAACAATCTTTGGTCA
>CAIUQV010000603.1 GCA_903901375.1 uncultured Ignavibacteriota bacterium | reverse complement strand
TTTATGGAATAAAAATCTGGAATGCCGCTTTCTCTTCAGCAGCCGAAATACAGGCCGCAATGAATCCAAAAGCAACAATTTCCGATGTGTCTATCACTGGCGTTACAGGCGTAGCAATCACTCCAAAGAACATTAATGTAACATTATTGCAGGGCATAGTTACTTCCGGTTCAATATCGCAGGGGACTGACTTATCAACTTGGGTAAATAATTTACCCGCAGGACTTACTGCCCATGCCAAAACTACTGTTAATGCGGGTGCAAACAGTTTGACAATTGAAGTTACTGGAACTCCTTCAGCAGTTATGAGTGCTCCTATACAGATGACAATTCCAGCAGCATATCTAACTCCAAGCACTAGCGTTGTTGTTTCACAAAACCTTAGTGCTTATTTCGGTATTAGTCCATATACAGTTTCATACAACGGTAACTCTAATACAGGTGGGAGCGTTCCTGTTGATGGAAATAATTATGCTCAAGGGGGTACTGTAACAGTACTTTCGAATTCAGGTGGACTGACGAAAACTGGCTATAACTTTAACGGATGGAATACACAGGCAGATGGCAGTGGAACATCATATGCTGTAGGCTCAACATTGTTGATGGGTACATATAATATAACTTTATTTGCCCGATGGACACTCGCAGCAACCCCACCCCCAACTGTTACAACACAATCCGCAACCTCTGTTACTCAAACAACTGCAACCGGAAATGGAAATATTACAAATTTAGGTGGAGCGAATCCAACTGCACACGGAATTTGTTACGGTACAAGTCAGAATCCAAGCATTAACAATTCATCTTTCACGAACAGGGGGAGTGCATCAAGTACAGGAGCTTTCACTTCATCACTAACTGGTTTATCGCCCGGAACTATATATTATGCCCGTTCGTATGCCACAAATACAGGTGGCACAGCATACGGCGAGCAGGTTAGTTTTACTACTGTTCCTATTTCTTGCAATTTCACTTGCGGAAGTAGTTATTCACCATCTATTGTTTCCGGTAATATAAATCAGCCGATTGGAAGATTTCAGCTTTCAGGCTCCAGTACAGGGGCTTCTCTCACAACAGCAGTTATTAAATTAAATGGAGTTCGCAGTGGTGCTTCAAACTTTAAACTGTGGTATAGTACAGACAATATTTTTAATACAACATTGCTTTCAGGAATTGATACACAACTTGGTACTACTGTTAGCACCGATCCAGGTACAGGAAATTCAGTTACATTCTCTTCATTTAATCAGACTATAAGTACTACCGAAGGATACTTCTTCCTTACTTGTGACCTTGAAGCAGGTTCTTCAGGTGTAATTCAGGGTGTTCTTGTGGATAACACTTCACTTACCTTGACTTCAGGTACTTTGTCCGGAACAATAAGTAATAATCCTTTATCGTCAACTAATACTCCTCTTCCTGTAACACTTTCATCTTTTTCAAATTACATTAGCAACCGTGACATTATTCTCAGCTGGAAAACACTATCAGAAACTAATAACAGCGGCTTTTGTATTGAAAGAAAAACTTCTGAAGGTATATGGAATAAAATCGGATTTATCGAAGGAAAAGGAACAGCTAATACTCCTTCAAACTATTCATTCGAAGATAAAAAACTCTCTGTAGGAAAATACCAGTACCGTCTTAAACAAATTGATTACAATGGAAACTTTGAATACCATAACCTTAACGGAATTGTTGAAGTTGGTGTGCCAAATAAATACGACTTAAGCCAGAACTATCCGAACCCGTTCAACCCAACTACAAAGATAGATTTTCAGCTTCCTGTTGATTCAAAGGTATCGCTGATAATTTATGACATCACCGGCAGGGAAGTGAATGTTATTTTGATTAATGAGTTTAAGAAAGCAGATTATTATACGGTACAGTTTAACGGTAGTAATCTGTCAAGCGGAATATATTTCTATCGTATCGTTACAGATAAGTTTGTGATGACTAAAAAGATGATGCTCGTCAAATAATATTATTTAAAAATCCCCTTCATATGGATGGGGATTTGCTTTTTAATCTTTGCACTAATTTTTACTAAGGTGTTAATCTAACCTTTAATATTATTTTGAGCATATTTTCAAATTATATTAATTTTCTGATGCAATTAAAAAAAACCGCAAATCCTTTTTAATTTCTGTCTCAATTTGAGAATTGTTGTCTCAATATGAGAGGTTATTTCAAGAAATGTTCTAAATTTTGACTATTTTCTAATTTTTTTCATGGCACTATATTTGCATAGATATATCTGAGATTTATGATTCGGTTGTTTTATAAACCGATATATTTAATCCAAAAATTATCAGGGATTTTATTTTAAATTTATATTTTCAAAATGAAAAGTACAATCAGACAATTCTTACGGATTTTCCTGCTGTTTATCGTTTTATATACTGTAACCGGCTACACTGTTTTCTCTCAGCAAAAAGACACTCTCAAAAATTTCGAAATGAAAGTAATCGGAATTATCGGTGGTGTCAGCTG
>CAIUQV010000602.1 GCA_903901375.1 uncultured Ignavibacteriota bacterium | reverse complement strand
CTTTACCAACAAGGTCAAGCTCCGCTAATCTCTTCTTCAGGTATTTCCACGACTTCTGTCCTTCCTCACTCTTCACACACTTATCATCTTTTGCATCACAGCAGATGAAAATGTGTTTCTTGGTCTTGTCCAGCCCCAGTTCTTCAAATTTATTCTTTAGTTTTTTACTCATTCTTATGTTTTATTTTTGTCAATAATATCTTTTTTGATCTATAAAATAAATGTAAAAGAAGTTCCTCAGTACTATATGTATTAATATTAATTTCTTGAATAGCTATTTTGTATAAAAACAATTTATATGGCAAAACTTATTGAAACTCCGTCTATAATCAAAGCAGCTGGCACTAAAGAGAAGATTATTAAGGAGTACTTCGGCGCTGTTGCTTCAGGTGACAGTAATGTGAGCATTGCATTGATGAAAAGTCCCGATGGATGGCTCGAACCCGGACAAACTCCGGAATTCGACGAATATACAGTCGTCCTTGGAGGAGTTCTGCACGTTGAAACAAAAGACAATACCTACGATGTAAAAGCAGGCGAGGCGATTATGATTTCTAAAGGTGAATGGGTAAGGTATAGTTCTCCAAATCCTGAAGGAGCTTCATACGTAGCTGTGTGTCTTCCTGCGTTTACACCCGGCACAGTTCATAGGGACGAGGATTAATTGTTCTTTACTGTTAATCTCAGTTTAAAATATTTTCTAATCTCATCGTGTAAATACTCAGCCGCTTGCGGCGAGTATATATTTTTATGTGTAACCCGCAAAGCGGGTTAAATATGAATAACCGCCGGCGGAGCCGGTGGAACACGAAAACACAATCCAACCCCAGCGGGGTTGAACGTAAAACACAAAGCGATACCCCGTTGCATCCGGCGGAGAGGTTCATTAATATAATGGATAAGGTTTGTTTGTCTCTTAAGTAATAAAGACAACTAACAACTATCAACTAAGTAACGCAACATTACTCATTCCATTCCGTATTTAATGGTAAGGGTATGTTTCCGAATACATTTGTTATTTCACTTGATTCTTAAATTCAATATTTCTAATTTGGAAACTAAATAAACGAAAATAGTTTCCATAGATATGAAAAACGATAAAGCCGAAAAAGAAAAGATTCTAACCGTTGCCGATAAACTCTTCCGTGAGAATGGTCTGTACAAAACCTCGATGGACGAGCTTGCCGCTTTGCTGATGATTAGTAAGAAAACCATCTATAAACATTTTCCTTCCAAAGAAAACCTTGTTAAGGAAATTACTAAATTCTGGATGACTGGCTCTACAGAAAGAGTCGATAAAATTGTTCACAGCAAAACCGATGTCGTTAGTAAATTCGTTAAACTGCTTGAAGATTATTCGTGCGACCTTTCTAAGGTCAGCGATAAATGGGTGAAGGATTTCCAGATTCATTATCCCGATATATGGAAATCTGTTGAAAAGTTCAGGGAAGAAAAAATCTTCTACTATGCCCGTAAACTCTTTAAACAGGGTATGAAAGAAAAGTATATTGCTAATATACCGACCGAAATAGTGATTGCATCTCACATCGCTTCTATGCATGCAATCGTTAACCCGAAGTTTCTGATGGAAAATAATTTCTCTATGTCAGAAGCTCTGAAGTTCGTGTTCGAAATGCAGCTTAACGGTATCCTTACCGAAAAAGGAAGAATTAAATATTATAATCAAAAGAAAAAGCACATTAAGAAATAAAATGAATAAATTAATTGTTTTAATTGTCTGTCTTGTTTTAACCTCTCCTGCGTTCGTTAATGCTCAGGATACAATCCGTGCGAGAGTCTTCTCTCTCGACGATGCTATCTTTACTGCAAAAAGCAATAACACTACGCTCGTTAATGCTAAACTCGATAAACTCAAGGCCGAAAAGAAAGTCTCCGAGGTCTATAGCCAGAGTCTCGTACCTACTATTACCTTAAGCTCTCAGTATAACAGGGCTTTTAAGAAACAGGTCTTCGATATTTTCGGACAAAGATTCAGTATCGGAACTGATAATGCTATCGTTAATAGTTTTCAGGTATCCGAACCTATTCCTGTACTCGGTACTCCTGTTATGCAGGCTATAAAAATTGCCGATTATTATACAGGCCTGCAGTCTGAAACTGTAAACTCTGTCGAAGCAAAAGTTACTTCTGATGTTAAAAAAGCTTACTATAATGTCCTCTTTATGAAAGAAGTTGTTAACGTCAGAAAGCTCAACCTCAATAATGCTGTTGAGAACTACGACGTTGTCGAAAGAAGATACAGGAACGGTACTTCTACTGAATTCGATTATCTCCGTGCTAAGGTTACTATGGAAAACCTTAAACCGCCCGTTGTTGAATCAGAGAATAATCTTACTATAACAAAGAAAGTTCTTAAAAACGCAATCGGATTAAAAGATATACTGGATGTTGATGTTACTGGCAGCCTTACTTTTGATAGTACTGAATACTACGGTAGCATAGATGATTTAATCACAAAGATTGCAGAAAATAATGTCGCTGTCAGACAGCTTAGAATTAATCAGGATATTAATAAACAGTTGCTGTCAATAGATAAAGCAAATTATCTTCCGAAACTTTATCTCTTCGGTCAGTACAACTTGCAGGCAGCTGAAGACGATGGCAGAGGTCTTGGAAGCTACAGGTTCTTTAACGTTATAAATGCAGGTGTAGGTCTTAACTGGGATTTAAACTTCTTCAGAAATTCGTACAAAGTGAAGCAGAGTGAAATTGATATTAAGAAAACTGACGAAACTATTTCCGACGTTAAAATGAAGCTCCGCCTTATGGCTCAGAGCATTATCCTTAAAATGGGTGAGGCAAAGAATAAAGTTGTCGCTACTTATGAAACTGTAAAGATGGCTGAAAGAGGTTATGAACTCGCTGCTCTTAGTTTCAAAAACGGTGTCGTTAATCAGATTGATGTTATAGATGCCGGTACTCAGTTGAGCAATTCAAAATTAGGTTATTATCAGGCAATAGTCGAGTACCTTAACGCTAAAGCCGAGTTAGAAGAATTATTAGAGAAAAAATAAAATGTTAAATTTCAAATATATGAGAAAGTATTTATATCTGTTGTTGGTTATAACCCTCGCAGTTTCTGTCACTGCCTGCGGTAGAAAGAAAAACGATAAAGTGGAAGGTAAAAAACTCCCGCTCGTAAAAACAACTGTTATTCAGGGTGAGTATTTCGAAGAGACTTATAAAGTTGTCGGAATTGTTAAACCGTTCGAAAGTGCAAAGATTTCTTCTGAAGAAGGCGGTCTCATCACATGGCTTGCTAAAGATAAAGGTGACAGAGTCGGTAAAGGCGAAGTCGTAGTCAAACTTAAGAAAGACGTTGATGAAGCTGCGTATCTGCAGGCACTGTCTCAGTTTGAGCTCGCTAAAGAAAACTACGAAAGAACTGAAAGACTCTATCAGGATGCTGTCGCAACAGAACAGCAGTACACTCATGCAAAACTTCAGATGGATATTGCTCTGAAGTCTTTGGACCTTTACAAAGTTAGACTTAGCAAAGGTTACGTCCAGTCACCTATTTCTGGAGTCGTTGAAGCTAAGTTTATGAATAAAGGCGAAATGTCTTCACCTGGTGCTCCAATTTTAAGTATAGTAAACATTTCTAAAGTTAAGGTAAGCTGCGGTATTCCTGAAAGGTATTTAACTCAGGTCTCTAAAGGTCAGTCCGTTAAGATTTCTTTCGATGTCCTTCCCGGTGAAGAATACAAGGGAACTATTAGTTATGTGGGACCTTCTATCAATGCAACGAGCAGAACTTTTGAGATTGAAGTTGTACTCGATAATCCTGACAGGGTTCTCAAACCTGAAATGTCCTCAAACATTTTGTTCACTAACCTGACAGTTGATAATGCTGTCGTTCTTCCGCAGGATTATATCGTGGATAACGGTGACGAAAAGTTTGTATTCGTTCTCGAGGGTGATATTGCTAAGAAGAAGGTTGTAAAGGTCGGCGGTCGTACTGATAATAAAGTTCTGATTGAAGAAGGTCTTAACATTGGTGAAACGCTTATCAATGTTGGCTTTCAGGGTTTGAATGATGGCGATAAAGTATCTGTTGTTAATCAATAACATAAAAGTTTAATAATGTATGAAGTTTTTTAATTTAATAGTAAACAATAAAGTAACTGTTTATATCCTTGTTCTGATTATTGTTCTGACTGGAAGTTTCTCCTATTTCTCTATGCCGAGAGAGTCCAGTCCGTCAATAAAAATTCCTTACGTGTTTATTGCTACCGTATATCCCGGAGTCTCTCCGCAGGATATCGAAAACCTCGTTACTCAGGAAATTGAAAAGGAAGTAAAAGGTATAAGCGGTGTTAAAAAAGTTACATCTGTATCCCGCGAAAGTTTTTCATCTATATCTGTTGAGTTCAACACAGACGTCGTTATAGACGATGCATTGCAGAAAATCCGTGATAAGGTTTCTACTGCTAAAACAAAAATGCCGACAGATATCAAAGAGCCCGTAATCACGGAAATTAATTTCTCTGAATTGCCGATGATGTACGTCAATCTTAGCGGAAACATCGGCCTTGCTAAACTTAAGAAAGCAGGTACGAACATTCAGGATAAAATTGAACAGATTCCCGGAGTACTTTCTGCTGAAGTTCTAGGCGGTATTGAAAGGGAAGTGAAGATTGATGCAGATGCTAACAGACTTAAATATTATAACCTTAGTTTTAATGATTTAATCAATGCTGTATCCGCAGAAAACCTGAACATTCCCGGCGGTGCAGTGGATGTCGGTAAATCAAGTTTCCTTATCCGCGTTCCTGGTGAGTACAAGAACCCAGAACTGATGAGTAATATCATCGTCAAGAAGGATGGCGACTTTGTCGTCTACGTAAAAGACGTTGCTGAAGTGACTTACGGTTTCAAGGAAAGACAAACCTACGCACGTCTGAATGGTGTGGAAAGTATTTCCATTCCTGTTAAGAAACGTAGCGGCTCTAACATCATTGAGATTTCTGAGAAAGTAAATTCCATACTAAAAGATAATAAGGATTTAGTACCCGAAGG
>CAIUQV010000601.1 GCA_903901375.1 uncultured Ignavibacteriota bacterium | reverse complement strand
GTACGGCACTGTTGAAACAATACCGTATTTGTGCAAAAGGTGTTACTCCTGCATTAGAGAATGTCCTGCAATAGCTATACGCGTTGAACACGGACAGGCAGTCGTTATGGCAGAAAGATGTATTTCCTGCGGACACTGCGTCACGGTATGCTCACAAAATGCCAAAACCACAAAGAGTGATGTTAATTACGTTCTCGATGAAGTACTCCCAAACGGGAACGTAGTTGCTTTAATGGCTCCTTCTTTTCCTGCTTCATTTACTGAAGACTATTCTAAAGTACCGGCAGCTTTAAAAGAACTTGGTTTCACTAAAGTCTGTGAAGCTGCTTTCGGCGCTGATATGATAAGTCCTCAGTACTTAAAGGAAATAGAAAACAATGGGAAGAAAACTATTATAAGTTCTGCCTGCCCTGCTGTTTACAATTACATCGAAATGTATTTTACTGAACTCGTTCCTAATCTTGCAAAAATTGTATCACCGATGATTGCAATGGGAAGATACATAAAAGAAAATTTCGGTAAAGATACTAAAGTCGTGTTCATCGGACCTTGCATTGCAAAGAAAAGTGAATACAAAGATGAAGAAGTGAACGGAGCAGTGGATGCAGTATTAACATTTGCGGAACTGAAAGATATGTTTTCAATCAGAAAGATAAACCTTGCAAACCTTAACGATATCAACTTCGATCCACCGCAGGGCCTGCTCGGGAAATCTTTTCCTCTTGCCGGAGGTCTTATAAAGACTGCTGATATTCCTGATGATATTCTCGAAAAGGAAGTTATCGTTGTTGAAGGAAGAGCAGAGGTTGAGGAAATTCTTAATGAACTCGTTGAAGGTAAAATCAACGCAAAGTTTATCGATATTCTTTTCTGCCAGGGATGCATAAAAGGACCTGCCATTGACAGTACCCTTAACTATTACTCCAGACGCGAAAAAGTTATAAATTATATCAATGAAAAGATAAAAGCTTCAGATAAACAGGTTTGGAAAAGTAATTTATACAACAGCAGAAACGTCGACCTGTCAAGGGAGTTTACAGACCGGAATATGAGAATGGAAACTCCTACTGAAGAGAGAATTAAAGAAATACTTGCCGAAACGAATAAGTTTACTAAGCAGGATGAGTTAAACTGCCGCTCTTGCGGTTACCCGACTTGCAGGGAATATGCCATAGCAGTTGCGAAAGGTCTTGCTGAAAATGATATGTGCCTGCCATACTTAATCGATAAACTCGAGAAAGCATATGCCGAACTCCAGGATACTCAGGAACAATTGCAGTCTGCTGAAAAACTTGCTTCAATCGGCCAGCTCGCAGCGGGTGTAGCACACGAAATTAACAACCCATTAGGTACAATCTTATTGTACACCTCTTTGCTTAAGAAGGAAGTTGCTAAAAACAGCAGTGAATCTCAGTCTATTGAAGACCTTGATTTAATTGCTGAAGAAACAAACCGCTGCAAAAACATTGTTTCCAATCTTTTGAACTTTGCAAGACAGGGTAAACTGAAATTATCTGAATTCGATATCTCAGACCTTATCAATAATATTCTTAAAGTGGTAAGAGTCAAACCGGAATTCAAAGGTATTTCCATTACAACTGAGTGCGAAGCAAACGATACAACAATCACTGGAGATTCCGACCAGCTTAAACAGGTCTTTCTTAACGTTATAAACAATGCCTGCGAAGCTCTCGAAGAATCAGAAGTTAAAAAGATTAATATTAAAATATCAAAAGAAGAAACTGATTTTGTCATTGAAATAAAAGATTCAGGTACAGGTATCCCAAAAGAAAATATGGGTAAACTTTTCACCCCATTCTTCACAACTAAAAAAATGGGAAAAGGCACCGGACTCGGTCTTGCAATCGTATATGGTATTATCAAAATGCATAAAGGTGATATAAGAGCTATGAGCGATGTGGGACAGGGAACGACTTTCAGGATTAAATTGCCTGTAAATTTACAATAAAATTAATTAAAGTATATATAAAGGAGAATTCATGTCAGAATTAAAAAAGAAAGTCTTACTGGTTGATGACGATATTGACCTTATTGATCAGAACAAAATGCTGCTCGAATCGAAAGGTTATGAAGTAGTAACCGCAGAAAACGTAAAAGATGCCTGGGATACATTCCAGAAAGAAAAACCGGACGCAGCAGTACTCGATTTAATAATGGAAGAACATGATTCAGGTTTTGTTCTTGCCCATAAAATTAAAAGAGATGTTTACGGTAAAACAATTCCCGTATTCCTTCTCACATCTGCTACATACGTCACAGGTATGAAGTTTGGTGTTACATCAAGCGAAGAACAGGAATGGATTAACTGTGATGCCTGGTTTAATAAACCAATTAACATTGACGAACTCTCAAACAAACTTGAAGAGTGTCTCGAAAAATACGGGAAGTAATAAATTTGTGCATCAAAAAGTATATTTTAAATCTATCAATAACACCCACGATTTTAGTCGTGGGTGTTATAAGTTACTAACCACTAATCATATTAACAGCATACAATTTTAAATTTTATAGGAAAAAGTGGAAGAAAATAAACCAAAAGTTCTTATAGTTGATGACGAAAAAGGTTTGCGCATCGGTACTCAAAGACTATTGCAAAGCGAAAACTATGATGTTGATACCGCAGACTGCGGAATGCTCGGAATTAAAATGGGTACTGAAAATGATTATGATCTCGCAATTCTCGACCTCAAAATGCCTGACATTGACGGCATTTCAGTATTAAAGGAAATTAAAAAAGCCCGCCCGAATACTGTCTGCTTCATCGCTACTGCCTATGCAAGTTACGACACGGCTATTGAAGCTACAAAACTCGGGGCTTTCACTTACATCCCAAAGCCATTCACTCCCGACGAACTTCTTCGGAACCTCAGTGCGGGTTATGAAAGAAGACTTCTGATTATCGAAGCCGAAAGACTTAAAAAAGAACGTGAAGAAAGACTCCTTGAACTCGCTTTCGAGAAATCACGTTTAAACACTATTGTAAACTCACTTGCAGACGGTGTTTTCGTCGTCAACAAAGAAGGCGAACTCGTACTTTACAATCCGGCTGCAGTTAAATATCTGGAACTTAATGAGATTATTATAGGTGAAAAGATACTCGGTATTTT
>CAIUQV010000600.1 GCA_903901375.1 uncultured Ignavibacteriota bacterium | reverse complement strand
GGGTCCCGACCAGTATTTAAGACACATCAGTAATTTAAAGAGTGCTGTGGAAATTCCTATCATTGGAAGTTTAAACGGTGTCTCTGCGGGCGGATGGCTTAAGTATGCAAAGCAGATTGAAGAAGCCGGAGCAGACGGACTGGAACTCAACGTCTATTACATTCCGACAAACATCGAGAAAGACGGCGCAGTGATAGAAGAAATTTATTTAAGAGATTTAATCAAAGTTAAGAAGGAACTTAAGATTCCTGTTGCGATGAAGCTCAGCCCTTATTTTTCTTCGATGTCTAACATGGCAAAGAAGCTGGATGCAGCTGGCGCTGACGCACTGGTGCTGTTCAACAGATTCTATCAGCCTGATTTAGATTTGGAAAACCTTGAAGTAGTTCCAAACCTCGACCTTAGCAGTAACTTCGAAATGCGTTTACCTCTTCGCTGGATAGCAATTCTCCACAGCAGAATAAAAGCAAACCTTGCGGCAACAACAGGCATTCACAAATACGAAGACGTGCTGAAGATGATTATGGCAGGCGCAGACATTACCTGTATGTGCTCTGAACTGCTCGCAAACGGAATAGGCAGAATTTCGGAAGTGCTTAAAGAAATGGAACAATGGATGACGGAAAAAGAATACGAATCCATCGAACAAATGAAAGGAAGCATGAGCCAGAAATCTGTCGCAGACCCTGCGGCATTCGAAAGAGCAAACTACATGAAGGCTTTGAATAATTACAAGCTGTTAATATAGTATTGAGATCCCCGCCTAAAACACTCGGGGATGACAAAATGTTTATAACAAAAAAGGGGCGTTAAGCCCCTTTTTTAATTTCTAATAATGCTTACCCTTCATCAGGTCTTCGAGCACATCGTAAAGCTTGCTCCACGCACTCTTTGTCTTTTCGTCAAAATCTTTTCCAAGCACCGCGCCAAGCGCAAACACAAGCGACTCTTTGAAATACTTATACTGCTCTGCCGTTACGCCGTAATCTACGTGGCGGTTTCCCATATCCTGAATCGCCGGCATAATAATATGAACATTGTTCAGGCCTTCAATCACCGTCTTAATCATCTTCATAAATAGCCTCGACTGCTCTTTCATATCCACCTTAAAAATATTCACAACATCCGGACAGCACTCGAACAAATGCTTATAAAGAAAATCACCCGTCTCCTGCGGTTTCTCGTTCACTTTCTTAAAAGAATCCTGAATAAGTTTTATATCCTCCTTAGATAAAATATCCCATTCTGCCATTTCTATTATTCCTATGTTAAAAGTTTTAAATTAAATGAGTAGCAAAATATACAATTTTCATATAAAGTTTAAGAGCAAAAGAATATAAATTTGGTAGTGTAAAAATTGAACCGGCGCCGCTCTATATTAAATCTCAACCCCGAAGGGGAGAATATATAAGTCTCTTTCGAGACAGGAGTCAAATGCTCCAAGGTGATCGCATATAGCGTCACAAGTCTAAACAGACCAACTGCGGTCATCCGGTTCAAAATAAATTTACAGTAATGAAAGTTATTTGTCAACATAAAACAGACGAAAGAATGGTATAATTATCAAACCGAAAGAGAAGAAATGAAAGCAGACACGAATTAACACTAATTATTATTTATATAGTGAACTAGGTGAAAAGACAAGAACAGACAAGAACTTACACTAATTAATATTCAAGACGTAAGAATGGTAAACTTATTAAACAGTAAGAGAAGAAATAGAAGCAGACACGAATTAACACCAATTACACTAAAGGTTGTTTTACTATATTTATACCTATTTCTAATGTTAACATTGTGAACTTAGTATTAAACACTTTTCATGTGAAAATCCTCAACGGCAAAAGGGCTGACGGAAAAGGTCAGCCCTTTTATTTATGGAGTAATAAAATCGGATTGAAAAACATGTTTTAAATGTGCAAGTTTAGATTAAACCGAATAATAGTATTATGAAAAAGTTGTTTCTATTAGTAGTTATGCTCGCAGCGATGAATGCGAGCGGGCAATGGACGCAATGCGATGGAATTTTTGGGGGAAATGTTATTTCCATTGCCACTTTTGGAAGTAATATCTTTGCAGGTACAGAACTTAAAGGTGTTTGGTTCTCCTCAAATAATGGAAGCTCATGGATTCAAACTGCTTTATACAATCATAGAATTCTTTCCCTTGCGACATCAGGAGATAATATCTTTGCGGGATCAGATGGTTATGGTGTCTATCTTTCCTCAAATAATGGAGCATCATGGACGCAATATCTTTTAAATAGTCGATCTGTTTCATCTCTTGCCACATCTGGAAATAATATCTTTGCAGGTACAATTGATTACGGTATTTATATTTCAACAAATAACGGACTGTCGTGGGCGCAAACTGCTTTGAATAATAAGACTGTTTATTCACTTTCCATATCAGGAAGTAATATTTTTGCTGGGACAGATTTAGGTGTGTATCTCTCAACAAATAACGGTACCTCCTGGACGCAAACTGGTTTAATCGACAAATGGATTTATTCCCTTGCCATATCAGGAACTAATATTTTTGCGGGGACAAAAAGTAAAGGCGTTTGGCTTTCAACAAATAATGGCACTACATGGACGCAAACTGCTTTAAATAATATATCGATTCCTTCGCTTGCCACATCAGGAAGTAATATTTTTGCAGCAACATATAATAATGGCGTTTATCTTTCCACAAATAACGGTACCTCCTGGACACAAACTGCTTTAAATAATCAATCAATTTATTCACTTGCCACATCAGGAATTAATATTTTTGCTGGAACCTTTAGTAATGGTGTCTATCTCTCCAGTAATAACGGTACTTCCTGGATACAAACGGCTTTAAATAATATAAATATTTATTCACTTTCATCATCAGGAAACAATATCCTTGCAGGAACATTTAATAACGGCGTTTGGCTTTCTACAAATAATGGAATCTCGTGGAATCAAACAGATTTGAATAATGAATCTGTTCTTACATTTGCTACATCGGATGGTAATCTCTTTGCGGGTACAGGATCTAGCGGTGTTTACCTCTCCTCAAATAATGGAACAAACTGGATACAAACAGCTTTAAATCAATCTATTTTTTCCATTGCCATATCAGGAAGTAATTTTTTTGCAGGGACAACTCAAGGAGTCTATCTTTCCACAAATAATGGTATCTCATGGACACAAACTGGTTTAATCGACAAATGGATTTATTCCCTTGCCATATCAGAAACTAATATTTTTGCGGGGACAAAAAGTAACGGCGTTTGGCTTTCAACAAATAATGGCACTACATGGACGCAAACTGCTTTGAATAATAAAGATGTTCGTACCCTTGCCATATCAGGAACTAATATTTTTGCGGGGATAAATAATTATTCTGGAATTTATCTTTCAACAAATAATGGCACCTCATGGACTCAAACAACTTTGAACAATCAATCTGTTTATTCCATTGTCATATCAGGAAGTAATATCTTTGCAGGAACAAATTATGGCGTCTATATCTCCACAAATAATGGTACATCCTGGATAATAAAAAATCAGGGATTTTACCGAGTTCCTATTATCTATTCATTTCTAGTTTCATACAATTATATTTTCGCAGGAACTGGTGACTATTCAGTATGGAAACGCCCACTCTCAGAAATTATTAGCATACAAAATATTTCTTCGGAAGTACCTTCATCATATTCATTGGGACAAAACTATCCAAATCCTTTTAATCCGACAACAAAAATAAAAATCAACATCGCTAAATATGGCGAAGTAAAAATAATAGTGCATGATGTGATGGGTCGCGAAGTTCAGACACTCGTGAATGAGTCTCTAAATCCCGGAACGTATGAAGTGTCATTCGACGGTTCTACATTAACGAGCGGAGTTTATTTTTATAAGTTGATAACTGACGGATTAACTGAGACAAAGAAGATGTTGTTATTAAAATAATTTTCTGCCTTCCCAAGCGGAGCTTAGGAAGGAGGGGTATTGGATATTGTTACATCACAACTCGCCTTGTAATTTCCAAATAATTCCTGTAAGTTTGTAGTAGCTCTTTAGACATAATTAATAAAAGGGGGTGCTGCTCCGCGGGGTGCGGAGATGCTGAGATCAAACCCTTGGAACCTGACACGGATAATGCCGGCGTAGGAATTTACAAAGGTTAATTCAACGCTTAAATTTTTTCACATTTTCAGGTTCAGGAAAAATTTAAGC
>CAIUQV010000599.1 GCA_903901375.1 uncultured Ignavibacteriota bacterium | reverse complement strand
GATTAAAATAAGTTGACTTATACCTTGAGATTATCTCAGGAATCAAGCCAAGGTCGTTTCACACTTTCTCCTCAAACTCTCCGGGTCTGTCAGTGAGAGCTGTAACTCTTGTATAAAATGCCATATCAAGATAAGACGCTGCAAGATATTCTGTTGTTGTGAAGCCCTGATTAAACTTAGAGCTTTTATCCATTTTTTCAAGAAGTTCTGCGGGTATGATATTTCCAGTTTTATAATGTTTTGCGTAAAAACTCATAACTTCAGGCTGTGAAGCCCAGTTTTCCATAATCTGCGACGGCAGTTCGACATAATCCCTCGATACATTTGTGCCTGATGTGCTTTTATAACTGCATCTAGAAAGAAATCCCTGAAGGGAATGACCAAATTCATGAAAGAATGTTTCAGCTTCATCGAATGTGAGCAATGCAGGAGTATCTCCTGCGGGTCTTGTAAAGTTACAGACAACACCGATTACCGGATTAATATTTTTCCCGTTGAAAACATACTGGTCCCTGTAGTTATTCATCCAGGCACCACCGCGCTTGGAAGAGCGAGGATGCATATCAAGAAAGAAGATACCGATGTAAGAACCGTCTTCATCTTTAACTTCAAAAGTTCTGACTTCGTCATGATACTTCGGAATATCGTATCTTTCAGTAAAAGTAATTCCGAATAATTTATTTGCAAGAGTAAATATTCCGTTGCGCACATTGTTAAGCTCAAAATAAGGCTTCAGCATTTCTTCGTCGAGGTCATATTTTTCCTTACGAATCTTTTCAGTGTAATACCTCCAGTCCCAGGGCTGAAGTTTAAAGCTACCGCCTTCATTATCAATCATCGTCTGAATATCTTTTGCTTCTTTCTTTGCGGTTTCAATTGACGGTTTCCAAAGTTTATCAAGCAGTCCATATACTCCCGCAGGATTTTTTGCCATATTATCTTCAAGAACAAAATCTGCGTGTGTTTTGTATCCAAGCAAGTTTGCTCTTTCGAGTCTGAGATTAACAATTTCCTTAATCACTTCGTTATTATCGTATTCATTCCCGTTGTTTCCCCTGCTGATATATGCACGCCATATTTTTTCCCTAAGTTCCCTCTTTGCAGAGTACTGAAGAAAAGGCATAACGCTTGGGTTTGACAGTGTGTACACCCATTTACCATCCATACCGTTCTTCTTAGCAGTTTCGGTGCCAGCATCAATAAGCGATTGAGGCAGACCTGCAAGGTCTTCTTTGTTTTCAATCACAAGTTTAAAACCGTTTGTTTCTGCAAGCAGATTATCGCCGAACTTAAGACCGAGCAGCGAAAGCTTTTCGTTAATTTCCCTTAGCCTTTTCTGCTTAGATTCATCAAGACCTGCACCGCCTTTCACAAATTTATCATATGTATCCTTAAGGAGTTTTGCCTGCTCGATATTAAGAGGTTCTTTACTTTCGTAAACTTCTTTTATCTTTTCAAAAAGTCTTTTGTTCAGAAGAATATTATCGTTGTGTCTTGATACCATTGGCACTATCTCTTTTGATATTTCCTGCAACTCTGCGTTTGTATTTGCAGAGCGCATATTATAGAATACCCCCCCGACTTCGGACAGAAGGATATCGCTGTTTTCCAGTGCTTCAATTGTATTTGAAAAATCGGGTATGGATTTTTCCGAAACAATCCTTTCAATAATCTGTTCCTGCCGTTTAATTCCTTCCTTAAAAGCCGGAAGATAATGCTCAACTTTAATCCTGTCAAAAGGCGGAATGTTGAAAGGTGTGTCGTAAGGTTTCAGGAAAGGATTATCCTGCGAAAATGCACTCACACTAAGTATGATTGAAATTAATAAAAAACCGAAAAGTGTTTTCATAGAAATTTATTCCTCAATAAGTTTATGAAAATATTTTATCCGCATACACATAAGATGTCAGCGGAGAAATCAAAATACAGATATCAAATCCATGAGACCTGAGTCTCATGGATTGTATTATTTATTTAATAACTGTCATTTTCTTCTGTTCCGAAAAACTACCGGACTGCAACCTGTAAACATATACACCGCTCGCCAAACCGGCTGCACTGAAATCAGTTTCATAATATCCTGCATTAAGGTTTCTGTTTACCAGAACAGATACCTGTTTGCCCGTAATATCATAAACGGTTAATGTAATGTTGCTGC
Organism: uncultured Ignavibacteriota bacterium; assembly: GCA_903901375.1. Classification (GTDB taxonomy): domain Bacteria; phylum Bacteroidota; class Ignavibacteria; order Tepidaquicellales; family Tepidaquicellaceae; genus CAIKZJ01. The sequence continues at coordinate 19,220 of CAIUQV010000599.1, read as the reverse complement.
CGGATAAATCAGCAGGTATTCCAAACCTTATTTTAGTAACAGGATTAAACGGATTCGGATAATTCTGATTAAGAGAAAACTCAGACGGTACCTGGTTTGAAATATTAATAATACCAGTCTGACCACTGCTGACACCTTTAAGGTTTACGGTTATGTTACTGTCGTTGTTCTGAATAGTAAGAACACCATTATAGGTCTGGTTAGTAGCAGTTGGGTGAAACTTAACCTTAATGTACCTGAGTTCATTCTGCGGAACGCTGGACGGAAAACTTTCAACAATGAACTGAGGAATGTTTGATGTTGCAGAAGTTACAGTAAGACTGCTCGTTCCGTAATTCATAACTGCAACGTAATAACTCGATGTATCATTCGAAGCGAGAGTATCGTAAACTACGCTAAATGGTGATGCTGATACTTCGGGTTTTGGTGTTGTGTTTGCAACTGTATAAATACTTTTTATTCTGTCAACGAGTTCAGGATGGTCTATAAACGGATTCCATGTATTCTGAGCTGTATGAATACGTGTATTTCTCAATCTTTCTTTCCAGTCGACAGTATCCAGCACATTCCAAGCACGAAGAATGTTTTCCTGCTTCAGAGTCATATAACCACCGAGATTATTAGGATACGTAATACAGAAATAGAAAAGGCTTCTTGCAACGTTACCTTTATGAACATTTCTTGGTTCGAAAACTATTTCGTTTGTTGCGTCGGTGCCAAGTTTGGAACCGTTAACATTGTATGTGATATTGGAAACGGGTAAACCAAAAGCATAATTAGAACGGGTATTATTCGGCACGTCGTCAGTCGGGTACAGGTGAAACAAATCGCATACCATCGGCGATGCTGAACCGAAGAAACTCTGCGGCAAAGTATGCTCACAGTTAAATCCGTTTGCAGTAGCTTCAGTTCTTGACCTCACGACTGCTTTTCTTCCTATATATACACATTCAAGAGTATCGGGAGATTCATAATGGTCTATAGTACCATACATTGCATCACGCGCAGTGTTATACGTAAGAGGAATATGACCAGTCAGAGTAAAATTCTTTAATACGGTCTTTAAAGGCTCATCGAACAATCCCTGAGTGAAAGCATAAAGAGCTTCAGGATATTTTGCAGTAGCTACTACATAATAAACCAAAGGAAATTTCAAGCCTTTGTTTTCGAATATGAAAAAATCTTTATAGGTTATATTGTGACTGGTTTTAAAATTAAGTGTAACCAGAACGCTGTCGTTTGGATTCAGAGTGAACGGAGTAGTTGTAAAAGTAAACTGTGAAAGAAGAGTTCTTATGTTAGTAATCTGGATGGCAGTGCTGCCCGGATTCCTGACGTAGAACGATTTAGACTTTGTTATTTTTGTAATGGCAGTGTCAAGCCTGACGACTGAGGGTGTAATCTGCGCAAAAGAGAGCTTGACGCAGAAAAGCAAAAGCAGAACTAATAATTTTTTGTACATTTATTGTAAATTGTTATGATTAATTTCGTATAAAACATTCGGGTACTTTTCAGAGACCCTTTTGGCAACGGCTTCAGCCGCATAGACAGAACGATGCTGTCCGCCAGTACATCCGAATGCAACTAACAGATTTGTAAAACCCCTTGAATCGTATTTTTCAATTGCTTTATCGACAATTGCGTATACATTCTTAAGAAACTCAGGCATTTCAGTCTGGGTTTCAAGGAAGAATTTCACTTCAAAATCTTTTCCTGTTTTCTTCTGATATTCGGCAAATTTGCCCGGATTGGTTATATATCTGCAATCGAATACAAACCCCCCTCCGTTTCCGCTATCGTCGGCAGGAATACCACCGTATAGATAGCTGAAAGAAAATATTCTAACTTTTAACAAATCTTTTCGTTAAATTGAATTAAGACCCTGTTTATAGCAGGTCATAAAGATAAATAATATAACATTAAAATTAACTATAAAAGGAAAAATGGATCACACATTAATCACGACGACATTTACGATAGACGGTTATAAAGTAGTGAAAAATCTTGGAGTTGTACGCGGAATAACCGTCCGTTCGCGAAATATGTTTGCAACTATAGGAGCTTCACTGCAGACATTAATAGGAGGAAATATCACTCTTTTTACAGAATTATGTGAAAAAACCAGAAGTGAAGCATTTGAGATTATGGTTCAGCATGCAGAAGAAATGGGAGCAAATGCAATAATAGGTATGCGTTACGATGCAAACGAAGTAATGCAAGGAGTAACAGAGGTTCTGGCATACGGTACGGCGGTAGTAATTGAGAAAGCATAAATAAACACAGAATATTTAATGCAAGAATCTCACCCCGAAGGGGTGAGATTCTATTAGTTTTATTATCTTTACAAATTATTTCAGGCTATCTTTCTTTGTTTTTCTGTTTTTAATAATCCTTTTGATTATCAAGAATATCATGAAAATGATTGCTAATATCGGAATGATGGCTATTAATATTGTTATCGATACTGCAAGTACGTTTGTAAATCCAGACAGACCTTTTTTCACTGCCTGACCGAGTTCATAGAAGAATCCACCGCCGGAAGAGGTGCTTATCATCGATGGTTCATAAACACTGATTGTAAGAGTTGACAAATCTGACTGTGATTTAAGCAATTTCATCTTACCTTCATAAGATTCAATTTTCTGTCTGACAGATGCCAGCTTATCCTCGACCTCAATAACTTCTGCAAGTTTAGATGCTTTTTCACTAAGCAGTTTTATGAGTCTTTGTTCAAGTTCCTTCTGAGTTTTTAATCTTGATTCAAGGTCAACATACTCTTCTGTTACATCATTTGCCTGTATATTCTGGTTCATCACCTTACCGATTTTACTGACATCGGAAATCAGTGCGTCGTATTTATCAGCAGGAACTTTCACGGTAATTGTACCGGATTTATTACCGCTTGAATTTACTGTACTCTTACTGTTGGAAATAAAACCACTGTATTTAATAACAATATCAGTAATCTTTTTCTCAGCATCATCATATTTATCAGTCTCAATGCTTAATGACCCCGTTCTGATTATCATCCTCTGGTCTTTAACATCGGGGATTTTCTCTTCCGCCTTCTCTTTTGCATCAAGATTTGTAGTTGACTTTAAAGTTGGGGCAATATTGTTGTTTCTGCTACCGGGATTTTCGTGGCTCATCTCATACGACTTATCGGATTTCAGCATTTGCTGTTCCGATTTATCACCGCAACTCCAGATTGTAAAAGTGAGCAGCAGAGGCAGAGCATAATAAAGAAGTTTCGTTTTCATAATTTTGTATTTTATTTTAAATACTAACGAATTCACAAGATGTTCCCGTATGAACGAAAACAGTATGATAATTGTTTGAATTTAAGAATTTTAATTTAAAGTATAAATATGAAGAATTTCCAGGTAATGACGTTCAATGCCATGGTTTTAATTGCTCTTGGAGTATTCGGTTATGTAACATCCGGAAGTCCCACAGCTTTGATAGCTCCTGCGATTGGATTAGTGCTTTTGGTTCTGGCAATACCAGTGAAAAAGGAAAATTCAGTTGCGGCACATATCGGAGTAGGACTTACAGGAATAGCTATGATAGTGTTCTTTATAGTCGGTGCAATGAGAGGAAACATAATCATCATAATTATGGCAGCTTTAACTTTAATATCGTTTATTTTCTATATTTCTGATTTTCTTAGAAGAAAGAGGGAAAGAGAAGCGAACACGCAGCAGCAGTAGAAAGAATAATCCCTATCCCTGAAGGGATAGGGATTATTTATTTAAACCTTTTCTGTTTTTAGAAGATATCCTGCAGAACCAACTTTATCGTAATCGAGTTCTATTCCCAGTTCAACCCTGCACATTTCCATAAACACCTCTTCTGAATTTTCAAATTTAAACTGTTTTCCGAATGCCATAGCAATCTGCTTAAGTACTTTCCATGTAGGTCTGGCGTTAACACGGTTGTCTTTTGTCCATCTATCGTTATGTGCGCCGAACTTATCCAGCCTTGAAAGTGAGTATTCGCCAAGAAGTCTTTCCTGCTCAAGAGTAGCTACAGCAGGTCTGATTCTCTGAATACGGCCCTGGAAGTTCATAAAAGTGCCGTTTATTTCCGCATAGCATGATTCAGAAAACATAACATCGGCATTCATCCATGTAAAAGTGTTCTTTTTATTCAGGTGAAAAACTTTTGCTTCAAACTTCGAAATCAGATTTGCTAATTCAGGAACTCTTTCAATCTCATCATTTATTACATACAGCGCTTTGTATTTTCCGTCGTGAATTTTCTTTAATATCTCATCGTTTAACGGTTTGATACCAAGCACTTCAAGACCTTTTGAGTTCGGGGATTTATCCGATTTTCTCAGAATATTATCGCCGAATTCTACATCTAATTTTGGTAAATAGAAAAGTTCATTACAGTTGAATACTTCTTTTGCAAACTTCTTAAGTGTATAGTTGTCTTCCAGAGTGGAAAACGGTGAAGCCAAGAATAAGACACTCCCTTTTTTACCTGTAAGCATTGAAACAGATTTTGAAACAGCTTCTTCCCATCCGACTTCTATCAGTTTATCGTCACTTGTTGCTACTTCTTCCGGTTTTATTTTCGGAAGATTCATTCTTACTTTATCATTACTGATATCTTTAATAGTATTAATCCTTCCCCAGTCACAAAGCCACCAGTTATTCACATCCTGATTTTCTCTCGGTTCAATTCTGAGAATTTCATTCTGCCTGACTCCGATAATGGTATTGCATCCGCGAGAACAGCCCGGACATACGGAATCCGTAAAAGACATATCCCACACTCTGGAACGGAACCTGAAATGTTTTGAAGTTAAAGCACCAACGGGACAAATCTCAACAACATTCATAGAATACGGATTATCCAGTTCCTTTCCCGGAAATGTTTTAATCGTAACTTTTTCGCCACGCTGAACAAATGTAAGCTGTGGTTCTTTAGCAACTTCATCGCAGAACCTTATACACCTTGAACAGCTTATACATCTTTCCTGGTCAAACATAACGTTTGGACCGAGCGAAACACGTTTATCTTTATGATTCTTTTCTTCATCGAAACGTGATGCACCCTTACTGTACTTGAAGGCATAATCCTGAAGTTTACATTCTCCGGCTTCATCACAAATCGGACAATCGAGAGGATGATTAATAAGCAGAAATTCCATAACAGCATTCTGAGCAGATATAACTTTTTCGGATTTTGTATGAACAACCATTCCGTCTGTTGCAGAAGTTGAACAGGCAATCGCAAGTTTTGGAAGTTTTTCAATCTCAACAAGGCATATACGGCAGTTACCGGAAACACTAAGTCCCGGATGCCAGCAAAAATGCGGTATTTCGATACCCGATGCCTTTGCGGCTTCAATCACAGTTTGTCCCTGTGTAAACTCTACTTCTTTATTATCAATAATTAATTTGGGCAAAACAAAATTTATTTAATTATTAAAATTTATATTTATAACCTAAAATTATATAATTTAATTACTGTATTCGTCAGTTATATCAGTTTTTCCTTTTGCCGTAAGGAACCTGAATTCTGATAACGGCAGCTGCTCGTCAACCTCAAGCTTGATAAATGTTCTATACTTAAGGCAAAGTTTGAGAATCTTATTAACCAATCCGCTTGTCAGGTAATGCTTAATCAGAGGATTAACTCTCATCCTCAGGAACAAATCTCCGCCGCCGCCCCTGAACCTCTGAAGCCATGTTTCAATTTCTGTTATGAATGCCATCTTCGACTGCACCCTGCCAGTGCCGATACACATCGGGCAGCTGTCCGAAACACGGTGAATAATATTCTGTCTTATTCTCTGTCTTGTAATCTGAACGAGACCGAAATCTGTCATCGGCAGAACGGTAATCTTTGCCCTGTCTTTCCTGAACTCTTTCTTTATTTCTTCGTGAAGTTTCCTTTTATTGGAATCCTCGTACAAATCTATAAAATCAACAACGATAATTCCGCCTATATCGCGAAGTCTTAACTGACGGGCAATTTCTTTTGCAGCTTCAAAATTAATCTTTAGTGAATTTAATTCCTGGTCTTTTGATTTAGCATACTTTCCGCTGTTAACATCGACTACGGTCATCGCTTCAGTAGTTTCAATAACAATGTACCCCGAATTTTTAAGCCAGACTTTCTTGTTTAATGATTCTTCAATCTGTTTTTCTATGTTATAAACATCAAAAATCGGTGCACTTGCAGAATAGAGTTCAACTTTATCTGCAAATTCAGGTGAAGTGATTTCAAGGTTACTTTTGATTTCCTTATACAGTTTCTTGGAATCGATTAAGACCTTTGTAACATCGTCCCTGAATAAATCCCTTACTACTGAATTTGTAGTTGATACATCTTTGTACAAAATTGCAGGAGGTGTGAGTGATTTTGCCTTTGCCTGCATTTCATTCCAGGTAGCAATTAATTTCTTAAGGTCGTCGCGTACTAAATTCTCATCCTGACCTGATGCAACCGTACGGATTATAAGACCAAAACCTTCAGGAAGAAGAGAACGTACAATCTGTTTAAGTCTTCTTTTTTCCTTGTAGTTATAAATTTTCTTAGATACTCCAATTCTTCTGTTAAAAGGAAGCAGTACAAGGTATCTGCCGGGAAGTGAAACTTTAGAGGTAACCCTTACTCCTTTATTTCCGACAGGTTCTTTTATGATCTGGACAATAATATCCTGTCCGCGTTCAATATTTATCGGAGCTCTGGATTTTGGATAGCTTTTCTGCTGAGGCGGAGAAGGTGTATCGTCATCGTCTTCATCGTCGTCAACATCGCTGTCGTCACCGAGAATTGATGAATAATCGTCTATAGAAGTGTCAATATCCGAGAAATGCAGAAATGCATCCTGCGGAAAACCAACGTTTATAAAAGCAGCTCTGATACCAGGCATAACCTTGGCAACTTTACCCCAATAAAGGTCGCCAACGTTCCGGCTCAAACCAGGACTTTCATAAAATAGTTCTACTAATTTTCCTTCTTCCGTAATAGCAATTCTTACTTCATAAGAAGTAGAATTAATTAAAATCTCTTTTTTCATTGAGAACTTATATTTTCAACAAAACAAATTATGAATTCATAGAAGCAAGGAACTCTTTATTGGACTTCGTACCGCGCATCTTATCGAGAATAAACTCCATTGCCTCAACGGGGTTAAGGTCAGACGTAATCTTCCTTAACAGATATACTCTGCTGAGTATATCAGGTGTCAGCAACAGTTCTTCTTTTCTCGTACCCGAACGGTTTAAGTCAAGCGCAGGGAATACTCTGCGGTCAGACAGTTTTCTGTCAAGAACGCCTTCCATATTTCCCGTACCTTTAAACTCTTCAAAAATAACTTCGTCCATACGGCTGCCGGTTTCAATAAGTGCAGTGGCGATAATTGTTAAACTGCCGCCTTCATCGATGTTTCTGGCTGCACCGAAAAATCTCTTCGGTTTGTGCAGTGCATTTGCATCGACACCACCCGACAGAATCTTTCCGCTATGAGGTATAACAGTGTTATGAGCTCTGGCAAGACGCGTAATACTATCAAGCAAAATCACGACATCTTTTCCCGCTTCGACAAGCCTTCTTGCTTTCTGAAGTACAATTTCAGAAACCTGTACGTGCCTTTCAGGCGGTTCATCGAAAGTTGAACTCACTACTTCTGCATTCACGTTTCTCTGCATATCCGTAACCTCTTCAGGTCTTTCGTCAATGAGTAAAACTATTAATGTGACGTCAGGATGATTCCTCGCCAGACTGTTTGCAATTGTCTGAAGAAGAATTGTTTTACCGCTTTTAGGAGGTGATACGAGCAGGCCTCTCTGGCCGAAACCAATAGGCATAAACATATCCATGACTCTCATCGCGTATTCAGACGGAGTAGTTTCAATATTAAACTTCTTTACCGGATAGGTAGGAGTCAGGTTATCAAAAAGAATTCTATCTCTGATTTTTTCCGGGTCTCCAAAGTTAACCTCTTCAACTTTCAGAAGAGCAAAAAATCTTTCGCCTTCTTTAGGAGGTCTAACCTGTCCTTTAACAGTATCACCTGTTTTCAGTGAAAACTTCTTAATCTGTGATGGTGATACATAAATATCATCCGGTGAAGGCAGATAATTATAGTCTGCCGACCTTAAGAATCCGTAACCGTCAGGCAGAACCTCGAGAACACCCGAAGAAAAAGCAAAGCCGTCTTTTTCGGTCTGCGCTTCAATAATTTTAAAAATAAGTTCCTGCTTTTTCAAATCGCTGTAGCCTGTTAACTTTAGTTCTTTTGCGATTTGAACAAGCTCAGCTACTTTTTTTGTCTTTAAATTCTCAAAATTTTGAGCAATTAAATCATCTTTCGAATTCGTCCCCATTATGATATCACCTTTCTTTCTTTTTAGTAAAAGGGGTTATTTTAATCAATCGTTGTATTTTTGTTTTAGGTTCAAATATTTTATCAATAATAAAACATTAAAATATTCTATATTTGAAGTATCAATCCTGGTGTGTAAATATGTTATTTCCCAGATTTATTTTAAACTATTAGAAAATTAATTCACATTCAAGTGAAAAAACACTTTTAGCAAAATATTCAGTTTTGGCAATTTTGCCCTGTTTACTGCATAATACCGTCACAGAATTACAATAAAGCGGTTTGCATTTTGCAAACCGCTTTCAAAAAATCACTTACCTGTCGTTCCAGTTGTCAGAAATGTAAGCACCGTAACCTCCATAGTTCTCACATTGCCTTAGAGCTTCAGCTTTTGCGCCGCTCAACGTTGAGTATCCCAGTGCAACACCTATAACCCTGTTGCCGTTAGAATCCTTACCCAGTGCAATTGCTCCGTATCCCCTGTTCTCAGTTGAAGTTATAAGCACAGGAGCTGTACCGCCGTAGTTTATGCATGCATCATACGCTTTCGTGAATACATCGCTGTACGAATAACCATAAGCATAACCGTATGCACCGGTTTCAGTACAGAAATAAACAGCACTCTGGCTGTATGTTTTCTGCGCAAAGGCAAAAAACACCATTGAAACAATTAATACTACAAATATCTTTTTCATAGATTACTTCCTTTTGTAAGTTATTAAATATATATTATTAATATATTACATATCAAATTTAAGACATTTCTCTGCAAATATCAATCTTTATTATCTTCACCCAAGTCTTTCTTGCTCTGAGCATTAAGTTCATCCTTATCCCCCCTCCCCGGCAAACCTATGAAAATTCCCGGACCAAAGAAAACCCCATCTCACTTTTAACTTGATTGTTATTAAAATACCATATATTATTATGCCATAATATTATTAAGCATAATTATATATAATATGGAAAGAATAAGTTCATCGTTCTTCGTACCAAGAAACGAGCAGGGATACGATTCAATGTACAAGCGCATACGCCTTATGCCGCTTTACTCCTTCCCGCATTACAAAGACCTGAAACCGCATATACACAATGCTGAACAGAAGATATTCATACATATAGATTTCGACGCATTCTACGCACAGGTTGAGCAGAGAGACAATCCAAACCTTCGCGGGAAACCCGTTTCAGTAGGCAGCACCACGGGAAACAAGGGAATCGTTATGACGGCTTCATACGAGGCACGTGCCTTCGGGATTGAAACCGGTACAAGCCTCTGGGAAGCAAAGAAACTCTGCCCTCACCTTATTTCACTGCCCTGCTACGGTCCCAAATACGAAATGATTATGATTAACCTTATGAAAGGACTTCGTTCATTCGTACCTGACGAATTTATCGAACAGTACAGCGTGGACGAGTACTTCGTTGATATTACAGACTTCGTAAGAAATTTCAAAGAAGCAAAGGAATTTGCACAAAAGATAAAGGATAAAATATATGAGCTTGAAGACCTCACCTGTTCAGTCGGGGTTTCATACAATAAATCATACGCTAAAATGGCAACTAAATTCGAAAAGCCGAACGGACTTACCGTCATCACTCCGCTAGACAGGGAAGAAAAAGTTTACAAACTCGGCGTTAAAAAACTCTGGGGAATCGGTCCGAGGATTAAAAGGCGTTTAAGCCTGATGAATATCTTCACCATCGGAGATTTAGCAAATACAGATGAACTTATATTAAAGAAAGAGTTCGGCATAAACGGCATTGTGTTCCGAAAAATGGCAAGAGGCGAAGACAGTTCCGGAATATTCACGCGAGAGACTCACGAGAAATCCCTGAACCACCACCATACATTAACCAACAATATATTCGACCCTTCCGAAGTAAAGAACGAAATCCGAAAAATAAGCGAATACCTCTGCCGTAAAATGCGTGACAAAAAACTTGTCGGAGGATATCTGTACTTCGTAATCCGCTACGGAAATCTCCGCTACGCATCGGGAGACATGCACCTTCCGGCTTACACAAACGACGACAGAGTGCTGTACGAATCTGCTCTGAACATCTTCAGGAAATTCCCACAGCCGAATGAGCACCTTCCCGCACGAATGTTCGGAATGACAGTCTTCGACCTTCAAAAGGACACTCACAGCATGAACCTCGAGCTATTCGGCAACAGAACACCCATCCCCTTCTATCACCTCGATAAGCTAAAACAGAAATACGGCGAGGGAATAGTGAGAATCGGACTCAATGCAGGATAGGGTTAAAACATATATTTTCAGATTATGTTAATTAGGATTAAGCTTTGTGTTACTTTAATCGTTATATATAAAAACGCAAAAAACGTCTGCAGGTAATTTTGATTATACCAAACAAAATCCAAACGAATACTTATTCGATTGTTTTAATACTATAAAAATTTTAATTTAATGTATGGCAGATTTTAATTTCAGAACAGGTTACGGTTACGATGTTCACCGTCTCGCGGAAGGCAGAAAGCTGATTCTGGGCGGTGTGGAAATTCCTCACAGCGTAGGACTCGAAGGGCATTCGGACGCAGATGTACTGCTTCATGCAATTTGCGATGCTATTCTCGGAGCAGCGTGTTATCAGGATATCGGACATCAGTTTCCCAATACAGACCCGGCATACAAAAATATCTCAAGCCTTGTCTTACTCAAAAACGTCTGTGAATTGATTTCGAAAGACGGCTGGAAAGTCGGCAACATTGATTCGATGATTATTCTTGAAGAACCTAAAATCGCTAAGTACATTCCGGATATGAAGAAGAACATAGCAGGAATAACCAGTTGTGAAAACATATCCATAAAAGCCACTACATCCGAAGGACTCGGGTTCGTTGGCGAAAAGAAGGGATGCTCTGCAAATGCCGTTACTTTACTGCACAAATAATGCTTGATTTCTTATACAATATAGACGTTCAGGTTTTCTACTTCATAAACAAAACTCTGGCAAACCCATTCACAGATTTCTTTATGCCATTCATAACAGAAATTAATCACTGGAAAATCTTTTACGTGATTATGTTTCTTTACCTTATGATTGGAGGCGGCAGAAAAGGAAGAATTGCTGCTATATCCATCCTTCTGCTCGTAGCGGCTACCGACCAGCTTAGCAGTAATCTGATAAAGCATACGATTGAAAGAATCAGACCCTGCAACGTTTTACCCGGTGTACATTTGCTCGTCGGCTGTACTCAGTCGTGGTCATTCCCGTCGTCGCATGCGGTTAACAATTTCGCAGGGGCAGTTTTTCTTTCGCACTTTTATCCAAAGTTTAAAATTTCATTCTACATCGGAGCTTTCCTGATGGCAATATCAAGGGTTTTTGTGGGAGTGCACTATCCGTCGGACGTGCTTGGCGGTATGATTATAGGAATCGCAGCAGGTGCTCTGTTCGTTTATATCTGGGACGGCATTAATAAAAAATTTAAATTACTCAGGAATTAATTGAAGCTTAAAAGAACTTTACTGTATATTCTCTCCGGAATGTGTCTTGGCCTGTCGTTTCCTCCGTTTAACTTTTACACATTGTACTTTCCCGGTATCGTACTGCTGATTCACTTCGTTCATTCATCTGAAAAGTTCAGACAGTTATTTACCAAATCATATTTCACCTTACTGTCATTTGAACTCGTTACGGTTTCCTGGATAAGTCTAAGCGGTTTACGCGAAGGCGCTGATAAATTTATGATACTCGGCGGGTTCTTCGAAATGGTAATTCACAGTGCTCTGTTAACGCTGCCTTTAATAATATATTTCTACACCAGAAAATCTATCGCAGGTTTCTTCAAGGAAAAGAATCCTGCACTCGGAAACACAATAGCACTGTTCACGCTTCCTTTTATCTGGGTAACGGTTGAATACCTTTATGCCCTGCCCGAAGTCAGTTTCCCGTGGCTTACTGCAGGCAACGCTTTTTCTTCCGCGTTAATTAAAATTCAGTTTATTGAAATTACAGGTGTGTACGGAATTTCTTTCTGGGTGATGTTAATCAGCTGTTTTCTTTACATCATATTTATTAAATCTGTTTATAATTCAGATGGCTTCGGCAAACTGATAAAAAGAAAAGATGTTCTGATTCTTGTTGCAGTTGTATTCATTCTGTATTTCATACCGGATTTATACACAATCTTTACATCATCACACAAGAGATATACGAACTACGAATCAGAAGGAAAAGTTAAAGTAAGCATTCTTCAGCCGAACGTTAATCCCTGGAAGAAATGGGGTGCTAAACAAATGGAGCTTGTTAACGATTATGTTAACCTGATTAAAATATCGGATTCAGCTTCACCAAAACCCGATTTAATGATACTGCCTGAAACGGCTGTACCGTTCTATCTTCTTGACAGTTATTACAGTGACAAATACGACATGATAAAATCCGCTGTCGAAGAGACTAAAACACCTTTGCTGATTGGGATTCCCGACCTTGTGTACTATAACGACAGCATCAAAGCAAAACCGGATTCCAAAGAAAACAAAGGCTCGGGACAAAAGTACGACACATTTAACTCTTCAGTATTAATAAATCCGGGTGAAGAAAAGGTGTCACATCAGAAATATGCAAAGATTAAACTTGTTATTGCGAGTGAAAGAATGCCATATCAGGAAAGAATTGCAATACTTAGAGATTTAATACGCTGGTCTGTGGGAATCAGTTCTTTTCAGATAGGCTGGGACACAACAATATTTAAACTTAAAGACAAGTATAAATTCAACACTGCTATCTGCTACGAAACCGTGTACCCCGAATTCTTTGCCTGCTTTATGGAAAAGGGTTCAATGTTCTCCGTGATTATCACAAACGACGGATGGTGGGGAAAACTATTTGGCACTTATCAGCATAATCAGTATGCTGTTCTGAGAGCAATAGAAAACAGAAGATGGATTGCAAGGTGCGCCAACACTGGTATCTCAGGTACTATAGACCCTTACGGCAATATGTACAACCAGTCTCCCATCAATGAGAAGTTTATTGTATCGGATTACGTGGGAATAAATTCTCACGTAACGTTTTATTCAAAGCATCCATATTTATTCCCCAATATACTTTTGACGATTGCATTGTTGACGGTCATTGGTGCAGTAATGCTGAGTATCCTGCAGAGACGTAAACGGGTTTAATCTGTAAGCGGAAAGTAAATTAATTTTGCCAGTTATTGCGGATATTAATTTATCGGAATTAACTATCAAAGTACGAGGAGATTCGGACGACCCGGATTGATTATCTGCATGAAGTTTAAGACCACCTTGTGTTTTTCATAATATTCCATTGCATCTTCTAAACTCTTAAATGGTCCTATTAATACCCTGTATTCAAGTCCGTTATCAATCTTTGTTGTTCCTTCCACAATGCAGTTCAGGTTATTGGATTTCAGTTTTAGTTCAAGGTCATTTGCTTCGGAAAGTTTTTCCAGCACTTTATTCTGAATGTAAATTTTATTGCTTAATTCCCTGTATATAACTCCTGCTATATTCTTAATCTCAACACTTTCCGTCTGATCAGTCTCTTCGTTCGTGGTTGTTTTCTTACTATCTAATTTTGTGAGCGAATCGTCTGTCTTTTTTAGTAATGCTCTTACCGAATCAATTTTATTCAGCCCGACTGTGTCAATCACATTATTGCCTGTTGAACCTGTAAACATCGTTTTATAAATATAAAAACTGAATGCAGCCAGTAGAAATATAAAGAAGAAATAAAGAAATCCTTTAAAGAAATGCCCCTGCGAACTCTTCTCTTCAATTTCAGCTGTATACTGTGGAGTAAACTGCGATTCTGTTTTTTTGAAAATATCGTCGTAGGATTTTTCCTCATTTGAATCGAGATGTTCAATCACACCGTCAAGCTTCATATTCTGAAGTGCATCTGCAAGTGAGTTTGGTTCTGCATATTCAATAACCGGTTCAGTTTCTTGTATTATTACATCTGAAAAAGTATTCTGAATAACAGGTTCTTCTTTCTTAACGGAAGGAGTATCATCTATAAGTTTTCCGAATATCTGCATTTCCTTGCTCATCGGAGGACTTATTTCATTACTCTTTATATCTTCTTTCTTCTGTGAAAGTTCATCCAGCTCTTTAATGCGTTTCTCAAGTTCAGATAATATTTCACTGCTGCCTGTTTCGGTCTTTGGAGGAGCTGTTTCTTCTTTAGGCGGAGTAACCGGTGTCTCTTCAGCTCCAAACAGGTCTTCGAATTTAGGAAAGTCTCTTAATCCTGCAGATTCCTGAGAGTCTGCCTCATCCTTAACTTCAGGTTTTTCTTCAGAGTCTATCAGGTCTTCAAATTTCGGTAAGTCTGTTTTGTCTGTTTCAGCAGAAACAACTTCATCCTGCTTCGGTCCGGAAATATTATAAACGTTTAACTCTTTAATTATTTCTTCACGCCTAACTAAAATATCAAATATTTCTTCCCTGATATTATCTATGTTCATCTCGTCTTTCAGTATAACGCGGATAGTCGGCGAAGAAATATACTGTACCTCATCTATAATCTTTGCATTTTCTACTATCTGCTCTTCTGGGTTTTCCTTAAACTCCCCAAGACTTATTCCTTCCGGTAAGATTATATCTATAGGATTATCGGCAAACACTGTCTGATTGCTTATAACACTTGCAGCAATCTCTTCGTCAAATACACCGGTCTCAGTCTTTGTATCTTTCCCTTCTTCTTCAACCGCAGGAGGTGGTACAACCTCAGATGTATCCTCACCTGATTCAGGCTTAGTTAATTCTTCCTGAATAAAAACATCATCGCTAATTAAGCCGGCAACTGAACTTTCTTCCCCCTGAATTTCCTCTCCGGAAATATCAAACTCAAAGTATAAATATTCATCCTCACCGGCTTCGTGTATAATTTCTTTAACTTTCAGAATTTCTTTTCTCTTAACGTTAAATGCACTTACCACCAGCGGTTCAAGGTCTGTGAAGTTTTTATTAACCAAATCGGCAAAGTTCTTTGCTGGAGAAAACACAACGTATCTTTGCCTTATACCGTCTATGGTTTTATTGACAACATTAAATTTACCGAACTCAGGTATATTAATTTTCTTATCTTTTTTAAACGCATTAACCATAGACACGAATATTCTGTCTACGAACATTCCTGCTTCGATTTCTTCAACCCCGAATTTATCTGATATTCTTTTTATGAGTTCGTATCTTATCATCAGTCTTTAAGCCTGTCGATTAATTCTCTGGTGGGTTTGAAAATCAGTTTGTCTTTAGGCGGAAGCAGAATTTCTGCCTGCTTCTTTTCATCGGGCACGGTTTGCATTTTCCTGTGGACTACTTCAAATGTACCCAATTCACTTATATGAAATTTTTTGTCAGCTATTATTAAACGCTTTATTTCATCAAACACGAAATTAAATATATTCTCACTAAGTTCTTTATTAAAAGGACTATGTACTCTTACCTTATTTATCAGACTGTTTTTATTCAATTCAGTATATTCGAAATTTTCTTTGCTAATTCTTCCAGGTATATTTTATCGATTTCATCGAATGACGCGAATTCAGCACTGTCAACATCAATCACTCCCGACACTTCTTCACCCTTCATAACAGGAACTACAATTTCAGACTTTGATTTACTGTCACAGAATATATGTCCGGGAAACAAATTTACATCATCTACAATAATTGTCTGCTTATCCCTGAAAGATGTACCGCAGACACCTTTGCCAATCTCAATACGCGTACATGCAAGACTGCCCTGAAAAGGGCCAAGGACAAGATTGTTTTTATCTTCATCGTAAAAATAAAAGCCAACCCACAAATAATGTTCAAAACTGCTCTTCAGTAAAGACGCAATATTTGAAAGATTAGCAATTACATTACTCTCACTTTCAAGCAATGCATCAGCCTGTTTTAAGACTGATAAATATTTTTCCTTTTTGGATAATAATTTCAGGTTGTTAAAATCTACCTCTATCATTCAATTCTGATTGTTTTCTCTTTTGCTTCTTCAGGTGTAGCAAATACTCCCGCTCTCACTCTGTAGTATATTCCTTTTTCCTTCAGGTCAACTTCAAACACCTTTCCCTTCACTTTGTTTTTTTCGAGGAAACGCATCTTCTCGTCTGCCTTTGATTTCTCCTTGTATGAACCTATCTGAACATAGTACCCGTCCGGTTCGGAGAATAACACAAATTGTTTCTTATCGCTTATAAACCCGAGATTCTTAGTTGTCAGCTCAGGACTTTTCTTCTCAGGTTCTTCTTTCTTTATTTCTTCCTTTTTCACTTCTTCTTTCTTCTGCTCGGTTTTTGTTTCAGTCCTGGCAATCGTATCACTTTTAACTGATTTCACTGTATCAGTACTCTTTGTAACCGCTGAATCAACCTTCACTTCAACCGGAACGTTCACAATCTGATTTTCCTGCGATTTGAAAAACTTCAGCACAGAAAGCAGAATTATAATACCCATCAATCCTATTAGTATTATAAAAAAGACAGGACTTCTTAAGAATCCTCCTTTTTCCTTATCTTCCGGCACAGTATAATTAACCTCATCTGAAATTTTCGTGTCAGTATTCTTAAACTTATTGAACGAATCAAAATTTATCCCGCCAACTTCAGCTTTATCTTCCTCTGTTTTTTCATTGGCAGATTGTATTTCTTCGTGCAATAATTTTACATCCTCAGTTATAACCGGTTTATTCAGCAAAGATGGTTCTTCTTCCTGCGGAGGAATCTCTTCGGAAGCGTTCAGTTCAGTAAACATTGACTTAAAGTCAAACGACGGAATGACAATTTCATCCGATTTATCTGTATCCTTCTGTTTTGGTGCTGTAAATTCCTTTATCTCATCTTCTTTCTTTTCGAATAAAGATGAGAAATCCGAAACCTTCTCATCGTCCGGTTTTACTGCATCCGGAACAGGAGCAGCAAAAGGTTTAATTTCCTTTTCTTTAAATAAAGAATCAAATTCATCGAGCGAAAATTCCATTCCGGAATTATCATTTACTGCCGGCTCTATTGATGGCGGCGGGGTTAAGATGTCTTCGCTAAGTTTTTCCTGTTTTATTTCAGCAGTTACGTCCGTAACCTTAAACAAATCGGGATAATGTTTGGTGAGCTCTCCTTTTAATTCCTGCTTAAAGCTTATCGCCTTCAGAAAATCCTGCAGGGCTTTTTCCTTATCGTTGAATACATCATAATAAATACTTCCTCTGTTGAAATACACATTTGCATTCGAAGGACTCAGCTCCAGAGATTTAGTGTAATCATTTATTGCTTCTTCATACTTTTCAAGGCTTATGTTAATGTTGGCACGGTTGTTATAAGCTTCTGCAAATTCACTGTTAAGCTTTATTGCTAGCGAAGCGTGATAAAGAGCTTCTGTATAATTCCCCAGTTTTCTGAAGCAAACCGCCAGACTGTTTTGTATTTCAGGATTATTCTGATTGAGTATCAGAATTTTCTTGTAATCTTCGGCCGCTTTCTGCCATTCGGATATTTTCAGGTAAATCTTTCCGCGTTTACTGTACAACCCTATGATTTCTTCTGCAGAGTTTGCACTGCTTTTCATTTTTACGATTGAATATGTAAGGTCATTAATTGCAGATTCGTAATCACCTATGGCATAATGGCAGCCCGACCTTATTTCATACACACTGCGGTTATCCGGAAATTCATTCAGTAATTCATCGCAATAAAGTATTGCTGTTCTGAAGTTACCGCTTTCTATTCCGGCTATTATCTTGTCAAAAATATTATTGTTCAATTTACTGTTAAATTATACATCTTTCAAAAATTACCTAATACAAACTTAAAGTAAAAGATAGTTTTTTATATTCAAACATTATAAGAAATACGTCTTATTGAGTTATATAAATCACTTATTATGCATATTTTGTGTATTTCAATTATGTATTAATGTCAGACAGGAGAACAATATTTAATTTAGCCTTACCCGCAGTACTTCAGACCGTTGTCAGGTCGCTGTTTGTGATTGTTGATGCTTTCTGGGTCGGAA
Source organism: uncultured Ignavibacteriota bacterium (assembly GCA_903901375.1). Classification (GTDB taxonomy): domain Bacteria; phylum Bacteroidota; class Ignavibacteria; order Tepidaquicellales; family Tepidaquicellaceae; genus CAIKZJ01. Next base: position 864 of record CAIUQV010000599.1, on the reverse strand, counting down.
AGATGGGAGCACTGCCTCTTGCAGCGCTTACTACAGCTACTTTTCTTGTCTGGGGTTTTCTTGCTCTCGGTGAAATGGTGGCAACAGGTACAAACTCTCTCGTTGCCCAGTCAACAGGTGCAAAGAATCACGAGCTTGCAAAAAGAATTTCCACTTTCAATTTAGTAAATACTTTCTTCTACACAATCGTTCTTAGCCTGGTACTAATCCCGCTAATCCCATTGCTCTATTCGTTAATGAATGTTTACGGCGAACAGGCAAGACTTAGCAATGAATATTTAGTGACATTGTTAATCGGCTTTCCAGGTATAACTTTGCTTTCCACTTCAACTGCAATTTTCAGGGGAAGCGGCGATACCAAAACTCCGATGTACTTATTAATCTTTGCTGTCGCACTGAATTTCTTTCTTGCACCGCTGTTTATTTTCGGATTCTGGTTTGTTCCTGCCTTCGGAATGACAGGAGCTGCATTATCAACCTTAACCGCATATTCAATTTCTTTCGTTATTTCGTATTTCATTATGAAGAGAAAGGATTTAATCTGCAAAGTATCAAAGTTTAAAATTGATAAACCCATCATCTCGGAAACATTCCGTATTGGATTTCCTATTGCATTAAACGGAGTCGGCTTTTCGCTGATATATGTTTTTGTTTCAAGGTTCGTCGCAGATTACGGTACTGTTGCATTCGCAGCGCTCGGAATCGGACATCGTTCAGAGTCACTTGCATACCAGGTTACAGTCGGCTTCTCTCTCGCAAGTTCCATTCTTGTTGGTCAGAACATAGGCGCAGGAAATCCCGAACGTGCAGAAAAACTCGCATGGAAAATACTTGGGTATGCATCTCTGATTATGTTCGGTTATG
>CAIUQV010000598.1 GCA_903901375.1 uncultured Ignavibacteriota bacterium | reverse complement strand
CCAAGCACAGTATTATCATTTTTCCCTAACAGTGATTTTATGCAAGCTGTTGCAAAGTATTTTGATTATCAGAGTATGTTTTATTCTTTCATATATGCATTACTGATAATATTCTTTACATATTTTTATACTGCTATAGCATTTAATCCAAAGGATGTTGCAGATAATATGAAAAAACAAGGTGGATTTATCCCGGGTGTAAGACCAGGAAAACCAACTTCAGATTTTATAGATAATATTTTGACAAAGATTACTTTGCCTGGATCAATTTTTCTTGCAATTATTGCAATAATACCTTCAATGCTTATGAAACTTGGGATTAGTAATGGTTTAGCTCAGTTTTTTGGAGGTACAAGTTTGCTGATTATTGTTGGTGTTGCTCTTGATACTTTACAGCAAATTGAATCACATTTATTAATGAGACATTACGATGGATTTATGAAAGGAACAAAATTAAAATCCAGAAGGTAATTTTCATTTAGATGTCATTAATTAAAAGTGAGAAAGAAATTGAGTTGATGAGGATTAGCAACAAAATTGTTGCTGAAACATTAAAACATATAAAAGATTTTGTTAAGCCTGGAGTTACAACTAAATCACTGGATTTAGAAATAGAAAAATTTATATTAAGTAACGATGCAATTCCGGCTTTTAAAGGTTATGGTGGTACAAGAAAAAGAAAAGGTTTTCCTGCGAGTGCTTGCATCTCAGTTAATGAAGAAGTGGTTCATGGGATTCCATCAGAGAGAAAACTAGAAGAAGGTGATATTGTATCGATTGATGTGGGTGTATTGAAAAATGGATATTATGGTGATTCGGCTTATACGTTTGCAGTAGGTGAAATAGATTCTAGAAAAAGGAAATTACTTAAAATAACAGAAGAATCTCTGTATAAGGGCATATCAAAAGCTTCTTCTGGAAACAGTATTAATGATATTGCAGTAGCTGTGCAGACATACGCAGAAGGTTCAGGATATGGAATAGTTAGAGATTTAGTTGGACACGGGATAGGTAAGAATTTGCATGAAGAGCCCCCTGTACCAAATTTTTACAGTACATCAAGTAATTTTAAGCTTAGGGCGGGAATGACGATTGCAATAGAACCAATGGTAAATTATGGTACGTATGGTGTTAAAACTTTAAGCGATGGCTGGACAATAGTTACAAGAGATGGTGAACCATCTGCCCATTTTGAGCATACTATTTTGATTACAGATGGAAATGCAGAAATATTAACAATATAAAATACATTTGGTTAAACAGGATTCAATAAAAGTAGACGGTGTGATTACAGAAATTCTTCCGAATACAACTTTCAGAGTAAAGCTGGAAAACGGTCACGAAATTCTTGCTCACATATCTGGAAAGATGAGAATGCATTATATAAGAATTCTGCAGGGTGATAAAGTAAGTGTTGAGTTATCTCCATATGATTTAACCAAAGGAAGAATAACATACAGGTATAAATAAAAAATTAATTCTATAGTATATGAAAGTCAGAAGTTCCGTAAAAAAAATGTGTGATAAGTGCAAGATAATTAAACGCAAAGGCGTTGTAAGAGTGATATGCACAAATCCTAAGCATAAACAGCGTCAGGGATAATTTTTAAAAATTAATTAATAACAGGAGTATAAATTGGCAAGAATAGCAGGTGTTGACCTTCCAAGAAACAAAAGGGTTGTAATAGGATTAACCTCTATTTTCGGAATTGGTGTATCGACATCAAAATCGATATTAAGCAAACTTGGTATTAACGAAAATACTAAAGTCTCTGCATTAACGGATGATGAAGTAAATAAAATCAGAACTGAAATTGGTTTTATAAAGATCGAAGGTGCGTTAAAGTCTGAAGTTCAGATGAATATAAAAAGGTTAATCGATATTGGAACATACAGAGGGAAAAGACATAGAAGAGGATTACCTGTTAGAGGTCAAAGAACTCGTACCAATGCAAGAACCAGAAAAGGTAAGAGAAAAACTGTTGCAGGAAAGAAAAAAGCTGCAGCTAAGAAGTAATTTAAAAACATAATTTTTAAACAATTAATATTTATCAGATTTGGCAAAAACTGTAAAAAAGACAAAGAAGAAAATTCAGGTAGAATCAACCGGTGTGGCACGAATCAGGGCAACTTTTAATAATGTTATTGTTACATTAACTGATTCTTACGGAAATACAATTTCCTGGGCTTCATCAGGAAAAATGGGATTCAAAGGGTCAAAAAAGAATACACCATTTGCTGCACAATTGACAGCCGAAGCTGCTGCTAAAGAAGCATGTGACCTTGGATTGAAAAAAGTTGAAGTCTTGATTAAAGGTGTTGGTTCCGGTAGAGATGCAGCAGTACGTGCTTTGAATACTGCGGGACTTGAGATTACTTCAATCAAAGATATTACACCTCTGCCTCATAACGGATGCAGACCTCCAAAGAAAAGAAGAGTATAAAAAATTTTATTATAATTAAAGAGAAAATTATAAATGGCAAGATATACTGATGCAAGTTGTAAACTCTGCAGAAGAGAAAGAACTAAATTATTTTTAAAGGGCGTAAAGTGCTTTACAGATAAATGTCCTATCGAATCAAGAAACTATCCTCCTGGTCAGCATGGAATGAGCAAAAGACCAAGGACCTCTGACTATTTGGTTCAGTTAAGAGAAAAACAGAAAATCCGTAAAACTTATGGATTGCTGGAAAAACAATTTAGAGGTTATTTCTCTGAAGCAGCAAAACGTAAAGGCATTACAGGTGAAAACCTCGTTAAGATACTTGAGAGCAGGTTTGATAATACACTTTACAGAATTGGTCTGGCTCCTTCGCGTAAAGCTGCAAGACAATTGATATTACACAAGCATTTAACAGTTAACGGAAAAATCGTAAATATTCCTTCTTATATGTTAAAAGCCGGAGATGTTGTGACAGTAAGGGAAAAAAGTAAGAAATTGCCTGCTTTCCATGATGCAATGAAAAGAATGAAAGATAATATGATTCCTACTTGGTTAAATTTAGATAAAGCTAATATGGCCGGAACATTTTTGCATATTCCTGAAAGGTCTGAAGTACCTTTTATCGGAAACGAGCAGTTGGTCGTTGAGTTATATTCGAAATAAAATTTAATATTAAATACTAATAATGAAAATTAATCATTTACATTTACCGGAGAAGGTAATAAAAGAAGAATCCACTTATACCGATACTTTCGGAAGGTTTATTTTGCAGCCACTAGAAAGAGGTTATGGTGTAACTATTGGTAATTCATTAAGAAGGGTTCTAATATCTTCTCTTCCCGGAACAGCAATAATTGCTTTAAAGGTTAACGATATTCATCATGAATTTACAACAATTAAAGGTGTTGTCGAAGATCTTTCAGAAATTATTTTAAATCTGAAGGAAGTCCGTTTTAAAGATTTGACCGGTAAATCTTCAAAGATTGAATTCAAGATATCCGGACCTGCTGAATTAAAAGCAAAACATATTCAGGAAGCAACTGCAGATTTTGAAATTTTAAACCCGGATTTACACATTGCTACATTGAATAAAGAAGGTGTGATGGATGTTGAATTAAGAATTGGAACCGGCATTGGATATGTACCTTCTGAAGAAAACAAGAAACATGATTTACCTCTTGGATTTATTGCTATGGACTCATTATTTTCACCTATTTTGAATGTGAATTATGTTATTGAAAACACACGTGTGGCCCAGAGAACAGATTATGAGAAGTTAGTTCTTGATGTAACAACTAACGGATCGATGGAACCGGAAATGGCAATTATCATAGCTTCAAGACTTTTAAAAGATCACATACAGTTATTCCTTAATCTCAGTCCTGATGCTGAAATTAGAGATACCGAAGAAGAAGTAAAAGATGAGCAATTTGAAAGTATTAAGAAAATACTCCTTACACCTGTGGATGAACTCGACCTTTCAGTAAGGTCACAGAACTGTTTGCGTTCTGCCAATATAAGAAACATTGCTGAATTAGTTGGTAAACAGGAATCGGATATGCTTCATTACAGGAATTTCGGCAGAAAGTCATTAGCAGAACTTGGAGATTTAATTGAAAGTTTCGGTTTAACGTTTGGTATGGACGTTGATAAGTATATCGGAGAAGAAAAGAAGAAGTAAATTGCTTCAGTTATTATTTTGAAAACAAATTTTTTGTAAAGAATGGAACACAGAAAAAAAGGTAGAAAATTAAATAGAACAGCGAGTCACAGAAAAGCTTTGCTTATGAACCTTTGTATTTCTTTAATTAAACATAAAAGAATAACAACAACATTGGCAAAAGCAAAGGAACTCAGACAATATGTCGAACCTTTGCTCACAAAAGCTAAGAATGCAAATAAATCTTCGGAACTTTATGTTCACTATGCAAGAGAAATCAGAAAGTTCTTAAAAGATAAAGAAGCTATTAATATTCTTTTAAAAGAAGTAGGTCCAAAAATACTGAACAGAAATGGTGGTTACACAAGAGTTCTGAAAAGTGGATTCAGGTTGGGTGATGGCGGTGAACGTGCTATCATAGAATTCGTGGATTTTGGAATAGTTGAAAAACCAAAAGCAGAAGTAAAAGCTCCTAAAACGACTGCGAAAGCTCCTGCTAAAAAAAGCACAACGAAAAAAGTAAAGACTGATGCTGCAGTAGAAGAAAAGAAATCTGATAAACCTGTGAAGAAGACTGTTTCAAAGAAGACTAAGGAAGTTTCTGCAGAAAAACCAGTTAAGAAAACTACTGCTAAAAAAACTGTTACTAAAAAGAAGAAAGAAGATTAATTCTTTAATATAAATTTTCTTACAATAGCGGTTGCTGTTTATTCAGTAATCGCTATTTCGTTTTAATATACATGTTTGATGAGTATATCAAATTTCATACTTCTATTATTAAATTAGTGTTTCCAGTAAACAGCTATTCTGCCACTACATTTAATAACTTATTTTTCCATCTGATATTATATATCCAAGTCAAATTTTAAAATTAGAAAAGATTAATTTTAGCATTTAAATAATTAAACAAATTTATTACTTTTGTTTAAACATTTTGTCATTAACTTTTTAGTTAAACAGCAAAATAGTAAGCGCTATTTAGCTGAAAGTTAGTGAATTTCAATTATTTTTAACGAACAATGAAGATTAATTCTGCAGAATTTATTACAAGTATATATGATTTAAGAACATTGCCGAAATCTGTTTTGCCCGAATTTGTTTTTGTCGGCAGATCTAATGTGGGTAAATCTTCTATGGTTAATAAGATTTGTAATAGAAAAAGTTTGGCAAAAATAGGTTCTGTTCCTGGTAAAACACGTCAACTGAATTATTTTTTGATAAATGAAGAATTTTATCTGGTAGATTTACCTGGCTATGGATATGCTAAGGTTCCTGAGCAAATACGAGCAGGTTGGAGAAAATTAGTTGAAGAATACGTCAGTGATAGACAGAATGTTAGTATGGTATTTGTTCTTATTGATGCCCGTCATGAACCTACTTATCTTGATGAACTTATGGTAACCTGGCTGGAATATTATGAAATTCCGTATGTTATCGTACTTACCAAATCTGACAAGATTTCCAAGAACAAAATGGAAAAACAGATTTACAGATGTTCTAAAATTGTTAATAATGATGATCTTTGCATCGACTACATTCCTTTCTCTATAATTACTGGTGAAGGAAGAAATGAAATTCTTGCATTAATCTCAAAATGTCTGAAAAATCCAAGAAAAAGAGACTAAGTAAAGTTACTTATAAACTGCTTTTCAAATAAATTATCAATCTATTGTCAGAAAAAGTTAAAATACTGATAGCTGATAAGATAGACATCTCACATCTTGACATATTAAATAAAAGTAACTTCCAAATATCCATAAAAATTGGTATGTCAAACACACAGCTGTTAAATTATTCTTACGGGAAAAAGTTTAAAGTACTTCTTATTAAATCAAAGAGAATAATTGATAAAGTATTTCTTTCAAGATGTGATTTTAGGTTAATTGGCACAGCTTCAAAAGGATTAGATCATATCGATACTGATTATGCAACCAAAAGAAGTATTGCCATTATAAATTCCGAAACAGGGAATACACTTTCTGCAGCAGAACATACCTT
>CAIUQV010000597.1 GCA_903901375.1 uncultured Ignavibacteriota bacterium | reverse complement strand
GAATACAGATATGTATAGTTTGTTTCCACGTTCACAAAGTTTAAATCTTTCTTATAGCTTAATTCAATGCCGCTAAGCGTCACTTTACCTATATTCTGATACTGATACTGCGTAGAACTTACAGGTACGTTAACAATCATATTTTTTACGTTTGAATAGAACAATGCTAGGTTTGCATTACCATACTTTTCGTTTTTGTACTTTACTCCAATTTCTGTATTCCAGTTTCTTTCGACATCCAGATCAGGATTTGGAATAAACTTTCCGAGTTGCTCAGAGAAGAGTTCTTTAAGAGTCGGATATCTGCTGTTGTTCGAAACGTGCGCATACAGATACACATTATCATTTAAACCTTTGCCTATTCCTATATGTCCGTTAAGAACCGGAATCCCCGACCTTGTTGCACTGTCGTTTGCATACACTACATTCAGGTAATTAAAATTTAATGCGGCAATGAAATCTACTTCGGATACTTTAAAGTTCTTCTCAGCACCCGCAGTGTATGTTTCTGCTATAAATTTCTTATTTGGTTTATTGTAGTTTGACTGGTCGTAATGTGTATCCCTTTTGTAAAGCAGTGCAAACTTTGCAGAAAGTATTTTACCGGCATTAAGTTCGGGAATCAGAGAAACACCGGATGAATAATCGTCGTAAGTGGAAGTAAACGAAGAATTCTTTGTTTGTGTGGTATATGTGTTGTTATCGTATGCATTCAGGACGTTATAACTGTTAACAGTATATGCATTAGCTCTAAGCTTGAGTGTATTGCTGATTTTTACGTTTGAAATAAAATTAAACATCGAATTATTCCAGTCTGTGTATTTCCAGTATCTCGGAAACTTAGTATAAATCTGAATGGGTACGTCTTTGGAATTAAGTGATTTGTTGTACTCAAGCATAAAATCAGTATCAGGACTTAACCTGTACCCCGCTTTAATCATTGCTCCTTTCTGATTGAAGGAACTGTTGTCTCTTTTGCCGCCGTCTTCATTCTTTGCAGGAGCGAATGAGGAAGGCAATTCAAACCCGTCTGATTTATTGTAATCGGCAGATACGAGCCAGTAGAATTTCTTATAGATTACCGAAGTTTTAAAGAAAGCGCCGTATGAATTCCCGTACATGAGTTTAGCGTATGCATCAAACCCTTTCACAGGTTCATCTGACAGAATATTCACTGAACCTCCAAGCGTGTTAGCGCCGTATAGGACAGAAGACATACTTTTTGAGACAGTAATTTTTCCGACAGGTGCAGAATTAATCTGAGAGAAATCATAGGTACCGTCGTATGAAATGTAAAGCGGAACACCGTCATAGAAAACAGCAGTCTGCCTCTGGTCGTAACCTCTTAGTTTGAACAGAGATTCATTCCTCTGGTTATTTGCCATATAAATTCCGGGAGTTTCTGTTAATGAAGCATCCACACTGAAATGGTCTTTCATTTTAATTGAGGAAATATCTATATCTACAGTACTTGTGGTTTTTATCACAGGTTCATTTTCGGAAGTAACAACAATTTCGCCAGTGAAATAATTGCGAAGTGAATCCTGCGAATAGGAAATCTCTGATGACAGAAGAAAAAGCACAACAAAAAGTGCAAGGGAAATAATCCGCATAAATATATATGTTTAATTTTTTAATATACCGCTTTGCAGAATAAGCGATACAATCCCTTATACTTTTCTCCTTTGCAAAGCCGGCAGGCAAATCTGTTTCCGTATTTACCCTATCGGTCATAATGCCGTGTCTGATGAGATTTAGGCAGTATAACTCGGAGATGTACAAAGATAATTATTCGGTAGTCTACTATCAATTATAATATGCGGTTAGCAAGTAATGTATACTAAAAAGGCTCCAGGCAGAGGAGCCTTTTTAACCTTACTGATTTATTACTAAATCAAAGTCTACTATTTAATTAACATTAGTTTTTTAGCGCTTGAGAATTCTGAGGCTGAAGACTTTGCCTGAATCCTGTATACATACATTCCGCTGGTTAGTCCTGCTGCGTCAAAGCTTATGGTATGGAATCCTGCGGTGCGATATTCGTTCATCAGT
>CAIUQV010000596.1 GCA_903901375.1 uncultured Ignavibacteriota bacterium | reverse complement strand
CCTCTTGTAAAAAACTTATTCGGCCTGAACAGCGGGACGATTGCTTTAACGGGAGCAATAATACTTGCATTTATGGCAATACCTACGATAATAACTATTTCCGAAGATGCGCTGAAAGCTGTTCCGAAGGCATACAAGGAAGCATCGCTGGCACTGGGTGCGAGCAAATTTACGACAATATGGAAAGTAACCGTTCCGGCAGGACTTTCAGGAATCATAGCATCTGTGATGCTTGGGATGGGAAGAGTGATAGGAGAAACGATGGCAGTGATAATGGTAACGGGTAATGCTGCACTCACTACATTAAACCCGTTCGATTCGGTTAGAACGATGACAGCGACGATTGCCGCAGAAATGGGAGAAGTTACGTTTGGCAGTGCTCATTATCAGGCATTGTTCTGGGTAGGAATATTACTTTTAGTAACAACATTTATTCTTAATCTGATTTCATTAAAATTATACAGAAGATACGGATTCTTTGAAAAATCGTGAATCACATACAGGTTTTACAGTAATGCGGATAATTACATACATAATTGTCCTGGCTATCGCATACATATTACTTGATATACTAATAAAGGGTATTCCCGCAATCAGTTTTGATTTTATATTTGATGCACCAATAAAGAGCGGTGCAGAGGACGGAATATTCCCTGCAATATTAGGAACGGTTTATCTTGTGACTTTAACTATAGCATTTGCTTTACCGCTTGGAATGTTTTCTGCAATATATCTTACGGAGTATGCTTCGCAGAATGCAATAACGAGAGCTTTAAGGCTCGCAATAGTTACACTTGCGGGAATACCTTCAATAGTGTTCGGATTATTCGGACTGGGTCTGTTTGTTCTGTTTCTGAATTTCGGAACATCTTTATTGTCGGGAAGTCTGACACTTGCATTCCTGATACTTCCTACGATAATAGTATCGAGCGAGGAAGCATTAAAATCTGTTCCGCAGTATATGAGGGAAGCATCGCTTGCACTCGGAGCCACAAAATGGCAGACGATTTACAAAAGTGTACTACCATCTGCATTACCCGGGATGTTAACAGGTGCGATACTCGGCATTGGAAGAGCGGCGGGAGAAACAGCACCTATACTTTTGACGGCAGCGGCATTTTTTATACCATCGCTTCCGCATTCAGTATTTGATCAGGTGATGGCATTGCCTTATCATTTATACATATTAACAACACAGCATCCTGATGCCACAAGAATAGAGCATATGCAGTACGGGACGGCGTTAGTACTTATATCACTTGTGATAGGATTAAATTTAATAGCTATATATTTAAGAATAAAACTAAGAAAGAGATACAACTGGTAAATTGGAAAATAACGGAAAAATAATAGTAGAGGATTTAAACTTTTATTACGGCAGTACACAGGCACTTCATAATATTAACATGACAGTTACAGAAAAGAAAGTAACTGCATTGATAGGTCCGTCGGGCTGCGGGAAATCCACATTCCTGAGAAGTATAAACAGAATGAATGACATTATTGACAATACAAGAATAACGGGAAATTTGAAGATTGACGGTAAGAACATTTATGATGATGACGTGGATGTAGTTGCCTTAAGAAAACAGGCAGGAATGATATTCCAGAAATCGAACCCATTTCCCAAAAGCATATTCGAGAACATTGCATACGGTCCGAGAATACACGGAATTAACGATAAGGCAGTATTAACCGAGATAGTGGAAAAAAGTCTGAAGAGTGCAGCTTTATGGGATGAAGTAAAGGACAGGTTAAACCAGAATGCACTTGGATTATCGGGCGGACAGCAGCAAAGACTATGTATTGCAAGGGCGCTGGCAATTGAGCCGGAAATAATACTGATGGATGAACCTGCTTCTGCACTTGACCCAAAATCAACGGCAAGGATTGAGGATTTGATTTTTGAACTAAGGAAAGATTACACGATAATCATAGTAACGCATAATATGCAGCAGGCTGCAAGGGTTTCAGATTATACGGCATTCTTTTATGAGGGTAAACTGATTGAATTCGGAGAGACAGAAAAAATATTTACTAAACCATTATTAGAACAGACCGAAGATTATATAACAGGTAAATTCGGATAGAAGGAGAAAAACATGCTACAGTGGCACAGAGAAATAGAGAGGCTAAAAAATTCGATATTGAGTTTAAGCAGTCTGGTGGAAGAGCAGATAACAAAAGCAATGATTGCACTTGAAAGAAGGGATATAGATTTAGCAAAACAGACGATAAAGAAAGACCAGGAAATAGATAATATGGAAATACAGATAGAGGAAGAATGCCTGAAGATACTTGCTTTATACCAGCCTGTGGCGGATGAGCTTCGTTTTATAGTATCGGCATTAAAGATGAATAATGACCTTGAAAGAATCGGTGACTTAGCTGCAAACATTGCGAAGAGAGCAGCGTTTCTTTCGAAGAGAGAGAAACTTGATATTGCAGATGACCTAAAAGATATTTCAGTAAAGGCGAGAAACATGGTAAAGAAGAGTCTTGATGCATTAATAAACAAGGATGTGGAACTTGCGAGACAAGTATTGATCGCAGATGATGAAGTGGACAAGCTGAACAAAGAGATGCTGAAGAAATTACTCGAGGAAATAAAGCATAATCCCGAAAAGGCAAAAGAATATTTCAGTGTACAATCGGTATCAAAGAGTCTTGAAAGGATAGCAGATTCGGCTACAAACATTGCAGAAGACGTATTTTATATGTGTACAGGGCAGATTATCAGACATCAGGGAGGTGAATTTACAGGAGAGGATACGAATTAGTAAATTAAGTACGGAGTTAGATTTTATGAATACCTGTACTTCCAGAGTGTAAGATAATAAGATTATATTATTAGTTTCATATATGTTCTATTTTATATAATTTTTGAAAGACTTAAGTCTTTTACATAATATTAAACCGTGACATATATGAGGAATAAATTACTTATTTCAGTATTAGTATTTATACTACTTTCCGTTTTAAATTGTATTTCATACTCACAGGCAAGCAGAGTGGAAATCAAATCGTTCTACTCACCGAAACTTGGAATAACAAAATCGTACTATGTTTATCTTCCTTCAGGATATGACAGCACGGCTGAGAGATATCCCGTTGTTTATCTTTTCAGAGGAGCAGAGTACGAATGGTTTACTGCCTCATACAGGTCGTACAATAAAATGATTAAGCAGGTTGCGGATTCTCTTTATGCTAACGGACTGACAGGAAAGATGATTTTGATTGGTGCGAGTACTTTCGGTAACAGTCTTTACGCACCCGGTGTGAATATGCTCAGACCAGACCTTGCTTCTTCCGACCCGGGAATAGGTCTTGGTAAGTTTGAAGATTATATAATAAAAGATTTAATACATAACGTTGATTCCGTTTACAGAACGATAGCAGACTTCAATCATCGTGCGGCAGACGGATTTTCTGT
>CAIUQV010000595.1 GCA_903901375.1 uncultured Ignavibacteriota bacterium | reverse complement strand
GGTCCTTTTGCAAATTATATTTATACAATAATGACAAACGGATCTGCTGGGCAATTCGCAAGAAGCACAGACGGAGGGGTGACATTTACAAATACTGCTGCTTTAAGTCCCCATGCATTACCGGGAGCAATGTGTTGCGTAGGACCGGGAGTCACAACTTCAGGTGGTCATGTTTACGCCGTTACACATTCCGGTACTAACGCACTGGGAAGTTACACTTTCCATAGGTCTACAGATGGAGGTTTGACATTCACAACTTTATCAACCTATCAATGGTCAAACGTAGTCGGTACAGAAGTTTCCGGACGTTCTACAGTAAGTAGTATGAGGACAAGACCTTACCCTATGATAACAGCCGACAATAGCTTTGGCACTTACAGAGGAAGGCTTTATTGCATATATGCTGCAAATGAACCCGCAGGAACGGGAAATAAGTCGGATGTTTTCTGCAGATACTCGACAGATTACGGAACGACTTGGTCGAACAGAGTTACTATAAATGACGATCCTAATACCGTCAGCAATAATCAGTTCCATTGCGCGACATGGTGCGACAAAGCCACAGGAAAGCTTTATGCTATGTGGTATGACACACGTAACTGCCCAACAAACGACTCTCTTGACGTGTATGCCGCGTATTCAACAAACGGTGGAGTTAACTGGTCAGCAAATCAGAGGATCACAAATAAAAAATTCAAGATTGCATTCTCAAATCAGACACCACCTTCATACCAGGGAGATTACAATTCAATTACTTCAAATTCAAAAACTTCAATGGTTCTTTGGGCAGATTTCAGGAATAACAGCTACGGAAGTTATTCAGGATATTTCCCGGATTATGCAATGAGGATGAATCCTTCTACAACATCTATAAATAGTAATAATGGTGTAAGGGATATTAGAATGGTAGTACCGGCTGTAAAACTCTATACTGATACAGTTGTAGTTACTTCAACTATAACACCCGCACCTGCAGCAGGAACATTTTCAATTACTTATCCTTCACCTGGAGGAAATAAATTGAAATCTTATCCCGATTCATTAATCGTTAGAGTAACTGCGGCAAATGTTACTCCGGGATCATATACTCTTACAGTGACAGCAAGCGGACCTAATGGTACTCCTGTTCATCAGAGGACAGTTTCTATTACTGCAAATACAACTACCTCAATTACATCCGAGGAGATACCAAATTCATTTAAGCTTGAGCAGAATTATCCAAACCCGTTTAATCCTGTTACAAAGATTGGATATTCAATTGCAAAAATGTCAAATGTTAAAATTACTGTATTTAGTACATTAGGTAAGGAAGTTGCTACTTTCCTCACGGAAAAACAGGCACCTGGAAATCATTATGTTTTATTTAATGCGAGTACATTAAGTACAGGTGTATATTATTATAAAATCGAAGCTGAAGGTTTTACTGACGTAAAGAAGATGATATTGATGAAATAAATTATCACATACATATATGATAAAAGGGGTATCTTTGATACCCCTTCTTATTTATAAACCATTAATTAATTGATTTTTTCCTTAATAAAGCATATTATTGTAAAAGGGTTTATTTCTCAATTTAATTTTAAGGGACAAAAATTTATGAATCCAAAAAAACTATTTTTAGTAACGTTAGAACTTGTCATTTTTGGTATTGTTATATCAGAAGTCACATTCTCTCAAAGTACTGATCCAAACCGCGATTATCCTATTTATATCAGACCAACATTAGCACCAAGTTTGTATTCTCCTGGTGCAGTTGTTACACTTGATGATTATGACAACTGGCAAATTGGAACTGACTTTGCAGAAGTCGGAATGGCTGGAAACCCAACGAATCCAATGAACTTTGCAGCTGCCTGGAATAATCTCAGTGCTAGTTATGGTGCTTATTCATACTACACTTTAAACGGTTTAGACTGGTTCGCTTCAACTCAGCCAACTTGGGGTGCATCAGCAAACGGTGATCCTGTTATGACTTTTGACGGAACAGGTAATTTATATTTTGATAATATGGTTGGTGGTGTTACGGGTACAAGAGTAGCAAAATCAACAAACGGTGGTGTAAGCTATTCATCTGTTGTTGCTGCCGGTACGGGTAATGATAAAAACTGGATTGCTGCAGTTCAAACTGGTGGTCCATATGCAAATTACATTTTCCAGATTATGACCCCTGGAAATATCAAAAGAAGTACAGATGGCGGTGCAACTTTCACTCAGGTTGCAACTTATACTAACTCATATCCTGGAGCAATGGTTTGTGTCGGTCCAAATGGTTCCACAAATGGTGGTGCTATTTATGCCGTTACAAACACAGGAGCTGCTGCTTATTCTGTAACGTACAATTTCTATTGTTCAATAGACGGAGGTACAACATGGACTTTAAAGAGCTCACAAGCTTTTGGCGGTTATGTCGGAACTCAGTCTGGTGGTCGTCACTCTGTTCAGAATATGAGAACAAGACCTTATCCTTTCTTGATGGCAGACAATAGTAATGGTCCGTTCAGAGGAAGACTTTATTTAACATATGCAAAGAATTCCCCAAATGCCGATGCACAGAAACCGAATATTTATACTAGGTTTTCTACAGATTTCGGTGCAACTTGGTCAGCCGAGGTAATGGTAAATGATGATGCTAATACTAGTGCAAATCATCAATGGTTCCCTTCAACTTGGTGTGATATCAAAACCGGTAAACTATATATTAAGTGGCTTGATACAAGAGATTGTCCTACAAGCGATAGCTGTATGGTTTATGGTTCATTTTCAACGGATGGTGGATTAACTTTTGCTCCTAATCAGAAAATCTCAAATAAGAAATTTAAAATTAATTGTACGTCTTGTAATGGTGGAACACCTGCTTATTTAGGTGACTACGATTATCTGAATTCAAACGGCAAAGTTGCTATGGTTGCTTGGACTGACTTCAGAAGCAATACTTTCGGAAATTATGTTGGTTATTTCCCGGACTATGCAATGCGTATGAACCCGACAACAGCTTCCATTAACAGTGTTAACGGTGTTAAAGATATTAAAATGGTTATTCCTGCTGTAAAATTATACACTGATACAGTTATAGTTACTTCAGCAATTTCTCCTGTACCTGGTACCGGAACATTCTCTATCACTTATCCTTCACCTGTCGGAAATAAACTAAGCCATTTTCCCGATTCATTATCAGTAAGAGTTACTGCTGCTAATGTAACTCCGGGTACATACACTTTAACAGTTACAGCTAAAGGTCCAAACGGGACACCTGTTCACCAGAGAACTGTAACAATTACAGCAAGTACAACTTCCTCAATTACATCAGGGGAATTGCCTTCTTCTTTTAAGCTTGAACAGAATTATCCAAACCCATTTAATCCTGTAACAAGGATTGGATATTCGATTGCTAAAGCTTCTGATGTAAAAATAACTGTGTTCAATACATTAGGAAAAGAAGTTGCCTCATTCTTAAACGAAAAGCAGGCACCTGGCGATCATTTTGTATTGTTCAATGCTAATTCACTCACGACTGGTGTTTATTACTATAAAATCCAGGCTGGTAGTTTTACAGATGTGAAGAAAATGATATTGATGAAGTAAATTATCATAATCACTATTAAAAGGGATATCATTCGATATCCCTTTTTTTATTGCCCGTTAAGATATTCCCTTTGCTTAGCAGTTAATATATCATCAGCCGTGTCAATATTAATAGGTTCAGAATCAATGTAAGGTTTACACATTATTAAAGCAGTGTCAGTATCGGCATTTAAAAAATTAAATCCTTCCTCTTTACTGAAAATAACAGGCATTCGGTTATGTATTCTTGCTATAGTACTGTTTGCAGAAGTAGTAATTATTGAAGCATAAATACCATCGTCTATTTTAATATAAATACCTGCAAAAAAGAACATCGGCATTTTTTCAAATGATATCCTTCTTGGGATTTTAATCTTACCTGTGTTTTCCCATTCGTAGAAAGCTGTTGCAGGTATTATGCATCTGTTTTTTGTAAAGAGATTTTTCCAGTATTGTTTTGAAGAAATAGTCTCGATTCTTGAATTGAATATCAATGGACTTTTGTCCCCGGGAAACTTAATTCCCCAGGAAAAGTTTGTTAGAGTGTATTCATTATCACTTTTCTTAATTACGAGAATGTCATCATTCGGAGCAATATTTATCTGCTTTATATTTTTTGCTGCAATATTTAGCATTAAAAAGTCATTTTCAAACTTTTTAAACATTGATTCTCCGGTTTCCTTATTTTCAAACCTTGAACACATAAT
>CAIUQV010000594.1 GCA_903901375.1 uncultured Ignavibacteriota bacterium | reverse complement strand
GACTTCGTTTGGCAGAGAAGAACGCGACTGAGTAACGAATGAGAAACCAGTCTGCTGAGTGGAAATAGCTCTTTCGTTGAAATACTTTTTATCGCCTACTTTAAAAGTGAGAGGTCTCCAGCGCACAGGACAGGAATATGCACCTGCGCCCCAGTCTTTTGTCATATCGAGTGGAGTACCTTCATAATGGTCGCGCATTGCGTTCATTACGTCGTAAACAGAAATTTTATTTGTCGGCTTCACCCAGAGAGGCATTTTGTTTTTCAGGTTTTCACCTTTGGCATAGTCGAGATATTTTCCCATACCTGAAGAGACTTTGTTGAATAAAGACCAGACTCTTGCTTCGCAGAACCTTGCCGCTTCAAAATCTACGGGTGCATAAGCATCGCAGAAAGAAAACTCTTCGTCTTTACCTTTAAAGTAACCTTTGCTTTTTGCGAAAGAGATAACGTCTTTTGAGTAATAGCAGTTCATTGTGTCGTTTAGTGGAAACGTTGTAATCCTTGACTGGTTTGCGTGGCCGGAGACATAACCGTCGGGTATACGGACAGCAACCCAGACTGCACCTTTATTACCGACTCCTTTACCAATCATTTCCATAATCCATACTTCATTCGGGTCTGAAATAGAGAAAGATTCACCTTCGCTCACGTATCCGTATTCTTCAACGAGCTGAGTCATAACCTTAATGGCTTCGCGGGAATTTCTTGCTCTCTGAAGAGCTAAATATATTAAAGAGCCGTAATCCATCTTTGCTGTAGAATCAGCAAGTTCAGGTCTGCCGCCGAAAGTTGTTTCGCCAATGGCAAGCTGAAACTCGTTCATATTACCGACAACATTATAAGTATGAGGAACCTGAGGTATCTGTCCTAATAGTCTTTGCGAGTCCCATTCGATAATATCCATCATAGTTCCGGGAGGATAATCCGCAGCAGGCCAGAAATAAAGCTCACCGTAGAGAGTATGCGAATCTGCGGTGTAGGTTATGAAAGTAGAGCCGTCCGTAGACGCACCTTTTGTAACAAGGAAATTTGTACAAGCCTGTAAGTTTCCGTTAATAATCGTAAAAATCAGAAACAGAACCGATAATAATAATACAATTTTCTTCATAGATTAAAATGATTTAAGTATTCAATAAATTAATCAATTTAAGGATTAAAGAATATGGAAAGAAGATATTTATAGAGAGAGCACAGAGAGGGTCAGGCAACAAGAGCTAAAAAGATATGCACACCGATTAAATAGTAAGAAGGCATACGCAAAACGGGAATGGAAAAGAGATAAAGATATTTGCGAATTACGCAAAACGGCATACTTTAATAATAAGGAGATATTTATAAAGCTATTACTTATTTTTGGGAAATACAAGATACCTTAATAATAAAACAATATGAAAAGGACAGCATTAATCACGGGAGCTTCGGCAGGTTTTGGTGCAGAGTTTGCAAGAATCTTTGCTGAAAACGGACACAACCTTGTGCTGGCAGCGAGAAGACTCGACAGAATGAACGTTCTGGCAGAAGACCTAAGGTCAAAGCATAAAGTGGAAATAAGGGTACTTGGTAAAGACCTGAGTAAAATGGAAGATGTACAGTCTGTTTACGATATACTTCAGAAGGAAAAAATCCGAATAGATTTTCTGGTGAACAATGCAGGACTCGGAGACTTTGGGATTTTCCACGAAGCGAAATGGGAGAAGCACGAGCAGATACTGGATGTAAACATAAAAGCACTTACCAAACTTACATACCTGTTTGTTAAGCCGATGGTGGAAAACGGTTTTGGGAAAATACTGAATGTAGCATCCACTGCGGCGTTCCAGCCCGGTCCACTGATGGCAATATACTATGCATCGAAGGCATACGTGCTATCGTTCAGTGAGGCTGTTAGCAATGAACTTTCGGGTACGGGAGTTACAGTAACGATATTATGTCCCGGAGCATCGGAATCGGAGTTTCTGGAAGTTGCAAACCTTGGAGAGAGTAAATTATTCACGTGGAAAAAAATACCGACATCAAAGGAAGTAGCTGAATACGGGTACAGGGAAATGATGAAAGACAGTATGACTGTGATACCCGGATTTATGAATAAAGCAGGTGCCAAGGCAGGAAAGTTTGTGCCAAGAAAACTTGTATTGAAAATCGTAAGGAAAATTCAGGAGAAGAAATAAGTGGAAAACATTTGTTTATACACATATTAGAAAATAATTGCCACAAAAAATAAATCATTGAAATTGTTTTTGCATTAATGTAATTTTCAATTGTTGCTTTATAATTCCAAAAATTAAATTTCTTAAAGATGGAATTAAGTATTCGTACATTAGCATTTATTATCGGAATAACGCATTTCATTCAGTTTATTGTAATTTATTATCAGTATAAAGTAAACAAAAATTACAAGGGTAT
>CAIUQV010000593.1 GCA_903901375.1 uncultured Ignavibacteriota bacterium | reverse complement strand
GACCGGCCTCGGCTTCTTTCAGGATGCCGATAATCTGTTCCGTGCTGTACCGCTTGGTTTTCATGCGGGTATCCTCCTTGGTTGAGTTTATCATTCATTTTTTCCACAACCAAGTGGTCTCGTTTTGTGGGGGCAGGTCACTACGAATCTAACTTTCTTCAAAAATTCAGAATCTCTGCCTTTAAGTTCTTGAAAATCTTCCAAGTCAGTTCCAATTTCGAAATGTGAGCGCAGCCCCCAATATTCAATTTCTTGAAAAGGTGTAAATGGTTGACCTTTTTTAAGTATTGAGTTTAAAAACCCAAATCGAACTCTATTAAGTTCTTGCCAGCCATTAAATTTAGGAGCTTGTATAGTTAATTGGTTAGGAATCTCTTTTGTTCCTTTTCAATAAATCTATTTTTTCTTGGTCGATTGAAAGAAGAAACCAAATTTATACTACTTACTTGAATTCCATATCTGTCAAGAATTTCTATGTTTTCCGCCGATAATTTTTCAAGTTGAGAAGGACTAAATTTTATTTTACAATCTGTTCTTGGAACCTGTTCTTGCTTTAAAACTTCTTCAAGTTCTTGTCTCTCTTCGAGTGTATATAAAAATACACCCATCAAATTACTACCAAACCTTCTAAATTCTTCAGTATTATAGTGAAATTCTAATGTGACAAATGTGTCAAACTGACCATACATTGAATATATTTCTTCATTTGAAAAGTTCATCGTGTCTTGTTTTTATTATTACCGCCAACGGTAAGTGTATGAGCAGTAGCGGATTTCAAGCCACTAAACTTCCTGATAACTCCAACCTTAGATTTATAGTTTTATGTTTCAAATTAGCACTTACCCCGCTATTGCCCATACACTATGTTAGCAGAAGTTTTATCTTTTTTTTAAATCTTCCGGGAATTCCACATATTTTAACTTCAAATCATATCTATTGTAGGGTATTTTAAGTTCTGTCAAATTATTGGTTTTATGAGCACAGTATTTATTTACAGAACAAGCCGCACACTTATTTGGATTGATTTTATCATTAAACTCAATAACTTGTTCTTTTAAGAATTTTTTAATGCTCAAAAATGCATTTCTTAAAATTTCCTGATTTTCATTCTTATTTATAACTTTCAATGAAACACTATGAACATTAGGGCAATCATTATAAAAGTCATAAAACCAATAAATCAATACTCCATATTCTAAATCATAGTCTTTAATGCAATCAATATAAGACTGAAGCTGGACAATATGATTAGAATGAAAAGTACTTTTTACTCTATTTCTCTTTTTTATGATTTCATCATAATCATAATTTTCAGAATTAGCATATTTGTTTAAATATTTAAACTTTTCTTCTACAACAAAGAGCTTTCCGTTTGGGTCCTTGAATATATAATCGGGCTGACCAATATATTCAAGCTCTTCATTTACAAAATATTTTTTCTCATTAGTATGCCCATAAAATAGTAGTTCACATTTTTTTATTTTATTGATTTTTTTATTTTC
>CAIUQV010000592.1 GCA_903901375.1 uncultured Ignavibacteriota bacterium | reverse complement strand
TATGCCCCAGTACCAGTAGGATTTTTCTCCATTATAAGTTTTGCTCTTTTGATAGCGTCGCGAGGAAATATTTTTCCTGCATCTTTCATATCAATCATATCAGGGTATTCAAGCAAGGACAACACCTGCCTTACGAAGGTTAGTGGTTTTTGTTTAAGTGCCTGTGGGTTTCCGATATTGCAATAAATAATTTTCTTTCCCTGTTCTTCGAGTTCCTGAGCTCTTATAACGATTTTTCCTCTTACTGCATATTGTGCTTCGA
Organism: uncultured Ignavibacteriota bacterium; assembly: GCA_903901375.1. GTDB lineage: Bacteria > Bacteroidota > Ignavibacteria > Tepidaquicellales > Tepidaquicellaceae > CAIKZJ01. Next base: position 1,825 of record CAIUQV010000592.1, on the reverse strand, counting down.
TGAGGTTTGGGTTGACATCTTTAATAGTAATCATAAATATTGGATTAAGTTGTACACAAAAATAGCAGTTGTATGTTTCTTTAAAAAGGATATTTAAAATCAATATCCTTTATTCAACCTGCATTTCGCCAAGTACGCCTTCGCTCTTAGCAACAGTTACAGCCGTAAATGAATCTGATACAATGTTAGGAACTGTTCGCGCCATATCAAGAACACGGTCAACACCAAGAATCAGAGCAATACCTTCTTCTGGAATCCCGACAGAACGAAGAACAATTATCAGCATAATTAACCCTACTCCAGGAACAGGTGCGGTACCTATAGAAGCAAGGACAGAAGTAACTACGATTGTTATCTGTTTTGTTAGATCCATTTCAATACCATATACCTGAGCGATAAACATTGCAGCAACTGCCTGATATAAAGCAGTACCGTCCATATTAACTGTTGCCCCCAGTGGCAGGACAAAACTTGCGATATTATTAGGAACGCCGAGTTTCTTTTCTGCAACTTCAATTTCAAGCGGAAGAGTGGCAGCGGATGAACTTGTGGAAAAAGCAACTATCATCACCTGCCGCAGAGCTTTATAAAACGGAATAACTTTCTGACGTGCAACTACTTTTAACAAAGTCGGGTACATAAAAATCATCAGTATTAAAAGACCCGTCATTACAGTCACAACATACATTAAAAGAGTTTGCAGTATATTGAATCCAAACTCTGCAACAGTTGCAGAAATCAATGCAAAGACAGCATAAGGAGCAAGTAGCATTACTTTTTCAACAAGCAGAATCATAGCACTGCTGAGGCCGTCAAAAAAATCTATAATGGTTTTCGATTTATCTTTAGGAACCTGTGTAAGAAATACGCCAGTGAGAATTGCATAGAAAACAATCTGCAGAAAGTCACCGTCTGCGATTGCCCTAAAAGGGTTTTTGGGAACAAGGTTTACAAAGAAGTCAATCATATTCATTGAAACATCCTGCTGAATCTTAGAGGAGGCTTCGTCGCTGTATGTTTGCAGCAGCATAGCCTTTGTTTCGGGTGGCATGAAATGTCCCGGTTGAATTAAGTTTGCCATTACAAGTCCGACTACAATAGCAATAATGGTAGTGAACATAAATATTGTAATGGTTTTGCCTCCAACCCTGGCAACGTGACGCAAATCTGAAAGAGATGCTGCACCAACGAGCAAAGAAGCAAACACAAGGGGTACAGCTATCATATTTAATAACCTGATAAAAATATCACCGACAGGTTTAATCAAAGCTCCAGCAGATTTAACCTTTGTTATTTCTATGAGGTTTGTGAAATATTTTACTTCACCGCTTTTAAGTGTTATTTTAACTTTGATTAAATCTTTAACTTTTTTATCTGTAAAGGTTTTAAGGTACCTGATTATGGAAAGCTGGGAATTTGCGTCATATGAAATTAAAACGGAATCGCCTTTAAGAAACTTTACTTCTGCAAAGTCTGTAATCTTTTCTTTGCCGGACCTGGATACAACTTCAATTTCATTTGCACTCATATGAAAGACTGAGCCGAATATTGCACCAAGAATCAAACCGATTAAAATCTTCGAGTGTATCTTAACTTTAAACTTTTTCATATAGAAATTTAATCTTAAAAGACATTTAAAATAATTTAACCGCTTTGATAATAACAACCGTTAATACGGTTAATCATTATCTTTAACTATCTATCCCACGATAAAGACGCGGGCTGTACAAAAAATTACCGGTATTACTTAAAACACTCAAGCTGAGATGTTCAAAATAAACAATAGAACAGGAATTAAAAATGTATTAGAGCAGACAAGTATATT
>CAIUQV010000591.1 GCA_903901375.1 uncultured Ignavibacteriota bacterium | reverse complement strand
TTCTTTGTAGAAGATTGAAAATATCAGAACAATTAGGAACGAAGGCAGAACAAGTCCAATGAATGCAAGCACTGCCGCCCAGAATCCTTTCTTGAAGTATGCAAAATAAACCGCTACCTGAAATGCCAGCGGACCGGGGGCAATCTGTGCGTATCCGAAATAGTTTTTGAATTCTTCAATGGTCATCCATTTCTTTTCAAACACAAGTTCGCGTCTGATGTATTCTATGATTGCAAGCGGACCTCCGAAGCCCGCTATGCCAAGATATAAAAAGTATCTAAAGATTTGAAAGTTTGTTATCACTTACTATGCGAACGAATTTATCTCTTTTGCAATATCAAGGTCTTTCTGTGTAATACCGCCCGCTGTATGAGTAGAAAACGCAACTTCAACTTCCGAGTATTTCACGGTCATATAATCAGGATGATGGTCGTACTGCTGACATACTGCACCAATCATAGAAACGAGTCCCATTGTTGCAGGAAAACCTTTTGTCTTAAAAGTTTTCTTGATTGAGTTTCCCTCAACAAACCAACCGCTGATTTCTTTTACCTTTTCGAACACTACATCGGGATTCATCTTTTCCATTTTTAATAATTAATTATTTTGAATATCCTTCAACTCCGTCGAAGTTATAAAGGTTTTCAATCTTTATAAAATCAAATCCGCTTTCTCTGATTTTACCAAGCAGGTCTAAAATGTTGTTGTGCGTTACAAACATTCCTATTTCAGTGTTCTTATACCTGCATACCCACTGGTCAGAACAGGTTATGTTACGCGAGCCTTTTGGATAAACAGTTACTCCACGGTTGCTGATTGACTGTAATACTAAATTATCAGCTTTAATCCTGTCCAGCATATTTCCCAGGTCATCAGGTGATCCGTTACTCCAGTCCAGGAATATATCCACTCCGACTAAATCTTTTCTTTCAGGGTTATGCTTTATTTCCTTGTACTTTTCAGTCTTCTGCTCCGGCAACGAAGTATAGTCGGCTGCCTTTAATGTATTTGGCAATTCTCCAAGTCTGTCAATAACTGCGTCCGCAAATTCTTTTGTTCCTAACGGCTCTTTGCCCTGTACATCATCTTTTAAATCATATGTGTGAATTCCGTCTTCAATAGTCTTAAGCCATGCATTATGAACTTTAGCAGCTACATCAGTCTGCCCGATATGAACAAGCATCATAACGGCACCAAGCAGCAATCCTGAAGGGTTTGCAGTGTTCGTACCCGCAAGCTTTGGAGCGGAACCGTGAATTGCTTCAAACATTGCAAATTCATCACCTATGTTTGACGAGCCGCCCATTCCCACAGAACCTGCCATTTGTGCAATCACGTCTGATAGAATATCGCCGTAAAGATTTTCCAGCACAATCACGTCGAATGACTCGGGTACTGTCGCAAGCCTTGCCGCACCTATATCTACAATCCATGTATCTTTTTCAATCTCAGGATACTCTGCACCGATTTCATCAAACACTTTATGAAAAAGTCCGTCTGTGATTTTCATAATGTTATCTTTTATAAAACACGAAACTTTCTTTCTGCCGTTGCTTCTCGCAAAATCAAATGCATACCTTACAATCTTTTCCGTTCCCGGTCTTGAAATAAGTTTCAATGCAGTTGTTACCTGTCTCGTTTGTCTGTATTCAATTCCTGCATAAAGGTCTTCTTCGTTTTCCCTTATTACTACAACATCAATAAAAGGATGCTTTGTTTTTATAAATGGATGGTATGAGAAACAAGGTCTTACGTTTGCATACAAACCGAACATCTTTCTCGCTGTAACGTTTAAGCTTCTTAAGCCGCCTCCCTGTGGAGTAGTTATAGGAGCTTTCAGGAAAACTTTTGTTCGTCTTAATGAATCCCACGATTCAGGTTTTATGCCTGTGTTGTATCCGCTTAAATAAACTTTCTCTCCTACTTCAATAGTTTCGATGTCAAGTTCTGCCCCTGCAGCATTTAAAATCTTCATCGTGGCTTCCATAATCTCGGGACCAATTCCATCTCCATAAGTAACCGTAATAGGTGTCTTTGCCAATTTATATCCTTTCAAATATATTTTATTATTTCAAATTAACAATTCGGGAAAATAAAGTAAATCTTAAATCTGACGTACATAAAGATTGCAACTTAAGACTTTTATGTAAAATTAATATTCAATTCCTAAAACCAATTAGTACATAAATAAGTTCTTGTTTTATTCAAATCATAATGTACCATATCTTTTTTCCAAAAAATACCGCAGCGCGTTTCGGAAGTTCTGTTCACTCTTGAAATTTCCACGGGCAAAATTCTTTTTAAAAACTGCACATATGAAGAGTCAAGATTGACTCAAGAAGAATATATTAATCAT